>JAZNRX010000082.1:0-22239 GCA_045590915.1 Acutalibacteraceae bacterium
CCTATATAATAAGAAAAAATCTTACGATTTATCAACCCCCTACCCCCAATCTTGGGGGCTGTAGGTGTTTCTTGTTATATGTAAATTGCTCACATCGCGAGCAATTTCCTATATAATAAAAAACTGCCCAAGTGCTCTGATGACACTTGGGCAATTAATTTTGTTTTTCAGATTATTCGCTTCTGAGAGCTTCAACAGGATCCTTCTTTGCGGCAAGTGATGAGGGGATAAGACCTGCAACGAAGGTAAGTGTTACGCTTATTGCAATAAGTGCAAATGCGGCAACAACGGGAAGCTGTGCGGCGGCACCTGTATGAGTGAAGTATCTCAGAATAAGATTGATGGGTATTTCAAGAAGCAGCGTGGTGAGTATACCCAGTACACCCGCCGACAGACCGATAGTGACGGTTTCTGCGTTGAATACTCTTGAAATATCGCCCTTTGAAGCACCGATAGCACGGAGAATACCGATTTCCTTTGTTCTTTCAAGAACGGAGATATAAGTGATAATACCAATCATTATGGATGAAACAACAAGAGATATTGCAACGAAGCATACAAGAACAACAGTAACGATGTTAAGTACGCTTGTAACAGTGCTCATAAGCATACCGATAATGTCTGTAAGTGTAACGGTATATCCGAGATGGCCCTGCTCAATCATCTTTTCGTTATAGTAGTTTGTCATATTGTTGATTTCGTCTTTTGCTTCAAATGACTTGGGATAGAGATAGATTGATGAGGGGGCATCCTCTGTAGAATAGCCTATTGAGGCATATGTCTTTTCAAGTGAGCATTCTGCATTGAGAGTATCAATATAAGCCTGCTTGAAGGCAAGAACCTGTTCGTCTGAAAGGAAGCCTTCCATAAGCTTTTTCTTGAGATCGGTCATATCGCTGAAGTCAATAAGGTCTGCGATATTCAGGTTGAGAATGTCAATCTGAGAAAGATCAATGCCTTCCATAAGGCTCATAAAGGGTGTGAGGTCAAGATGTGTAAAGTCAATAATTGAAAGGTCAACATCTGCAAGAGAGAAATCGTTTACTGTGAGAGTTGAGAATTCAAGGCCTGTGAGAACGTCTGTTTCGGGATGTGAAAGCTGTTCCTTGACAATTTCACTGTTGATAGTTTTGTCAAGAGCATAGTCCATAAGCTCTGTTGTGTAGCCGATGCTTCCCATACCCGTTGACATAACATTGTTGGGATCAGGTCTTAAAATACCTACAATGTTAATCTGTAAGCCGCTTTCAATAAGCTTCTTTACATAATAGATATTGCTGCTCTGGTCGTTCCAGAGACCTGTTTCGCTGTCTTTAACAAAATATTCGTGGTTGAGAACAAGGCGGAATTTCATATTGAGAATATCGTCATATGTGTACTGGTCAACGATCGTGGTATCCATTTCGCCGCCGGCAGCCATCATATTTACCATATCTTCCATGAATTTTTCCTGATTTTTAAGACCGAGAGCATACATAACAAGCTCGTTGATCTCGTTGTTCTTGTCAACGATAAGCACAACCTCGTTATAGTTTTCGGGAAGACGTCCGTGGATAATTTCATACTGCTGAGCTAAAAGCTCATTGTCACCGATAAGCTCAACCCATGAGTTTGTAATGGAGGAGGAGAACATATTTGTCATAGAGCTTGTCATGGTTGCCATAGATGAGGACTGCTGTGTTGAACCCATAAGAGTATCAAGCATTCCGTTGGGATTAACCTTTATAACACCCTCAGAGGTGTCCTCCTTGTAGATGTTGAGAGGAGTTTCATACTTGAACTGGATGTCATTGCAAAGCTCTTCAAACTTTTCGCGGTTATCCTCAATATACTGCTTATAGGATTTGAGGTTATTTGCGGTGGACTGTGAAATGAAGGTGTTTATCATTTCTGTAAATGTGGAATTTACATAAATCTCGTCAAGGGGGTGGTCGGTTTCCATCATTGATGCACCGAGATCCATAAGAGTGCCCATAACATTGTTCATATCAATGGCTTCCTTTTCAACGGAAACGGGCATTGCAAGAAGAAGGTCATTCTGCATCTTGTCGATATAGTTTTCAATACCTGTTGAAAGAGCGAGAACAAGAGAAATACCGATAATACCGATGCTTCCCGCAAAGGCTGTGAGAATTGTTCTTCCCTTTTTTGTGACAAGGTTACGAAGTGAAAGACCGAATGCTGTTGAGAAGGACATAGAAGGCTTTTTGCCCTTCTTTTCCTCTTCAATTCTCTTTTCGGCTTCAATCTTTCTGTCTTCCTCAGAGGGCTCAAAGGGGTTGGTGTCATTTGTGATATTACCGTCGAGACAGCTTATAATTCTGTTTGCATATTCGTTTACAAGGTCAGGGTTATGGGTAACCATAATGATAAGCTTATCCTTTGCGATTTCGCGGAGGATTTCCATAATCTGAACGCTTGTTTCTGTGTCGAGAGCACCTGTGGGTTCGTCAGCAAGAAGAATGTCGGGATTGTTTATAAGAGCACGGGCAATGGCAACTCTCTGCATCTGACCGCCGGACATCTGGCTGGGCTTTTTGTAAATCTGTTCGCCGAGACCTACCTGCTCGAGAGCCTTGATTGCTCTTTCCTTTCTTTCCTTTTTGGAAACGCCTGAAAGAGTAAGTGCAAGCTCAACATTGGCAAGAACTGTCTGGTGGGGAATGAGGTTATAGCTCTGGAAAACAAAGCCTATTGAATGGTTACGGTAGGTATCCCAATCACCGTCTGTGAAATCCTTTGTGGATTTGCCGTTGATTACAAGGTCGCCTGATGTATATCTGTCAAGACCGCCTATAAGGTTGAGCATTGTTGTTTTACCGCAGCCTGAGGGGCCGAGTATTGCAACGAATTCACTTTCTCTGAAATTGATGTTTATTCCTTTAAGTGCACGTACAGTGGTGTCACCTGCAACATAATCTTTTACTATATCTTTAAGTACAAGCATTATTTGTTGCCCTCCCTGGATGATTTCTTTTCTTTCTTGAGTGCCTGCATCTTAGCCTTCTGATATTGCTTCTGAATTTTTAATTCATTTTTCTGGGCTTTCTTTGCGGCAGCCTGCTGACGACGCATAAGCTTTTCTGCCTGTTTTTCATCGGGCAGCTTTCTCACTGCTGTTTTTGTGTCTTTTCTTTCGTCGGTTGCGTCCTTTTTTTCTTTTTTGGCCTGAGCCTTTTCAGAGGAAAGCTTCATTTCCTTTTTCAGCTTTTCCTGCTGTGCCTGAACAAGATATTCATTTGAGCTGTCTGTTGAAACAGCATTAATGAGAACGGATGAAGCAGCCTTCTGATTGTTTTCATTGTTTGATTTTTCAGGTTCAGACATGCTCTCAACTGCAACGCCTCCGCCCTTTATAAGCTTTTTGCTTTCTTTTTTGCGGCGTTTTATTTCCTGCTTCTTTCTGCGTCTGAGTTTCAGATTGTCAAGCTTACCCATAACGGAAAGGACATAGTAGGTGAGTGCAAGAAGTGCAATAACGGCAACAACGATAAGAAGCTTTGCAGTTGTTGAAAGGGTGAACTGTTTTTTGTAGATAATTGTGGGGATTTCTTCGTCTTCCGAGGGAAGCTCCTTTATGGGAGAGTCACTGAAAAGAAGGTCGCAAAGCCATTCAATTATTTCGTCCGTGGTCATTCCCTTGAACTTTTCTGCAATATTTTCCGCGTACATTGAGAACATATCGGGCATACCGTTTTCGGAGGGAGCAGAGCTTTCACTGCCCATAAGCCCCGTGAGAAGTCCGCTGTTTTCCTCCATTGAAAGAGCACCTACAAGGTATCTTAAAATGGTAACGAAAACACCAACCTCATCCGAAACCAGATATGAATAGGTAGCTGGAGCACCGTTTACGGTTCTTTTACTTGTAAAGCTCTGAAGAGTACCTACTGTACCGAGAGTTTTTATATCAAGCTCGGGAAGCTTTATTCCCAGATCTGCGGAAGCAAGAAGCTCGGGGAGCATGTCGGATATATCCATATTTCCCATATCAGCGAATGCGGAGGTGAGCATATCGCCTAAGCCTGCCGTGTCAAGCATATACTTTACGGGATAAATGAGATTTTCAATAACAGAGTTTATGTGTCCCGAATTGAAGAAATAAATGATGTTGGGAAGAATTCTGATTGCAGTTTTAACGGGAGAAACGCAAAGCTCCTCAAGAAGCTTTACTATGGGAGTCAGAATGTCCGTAATAACTGCAGAGGTGCCGGCACCCTTGATGTATTCACTGTATGATTTGATGTCTTCCGCTTTACAGCCAAGTGCTTCAAGAAGGGGAATTATTGCGGTATTATAGCCGTCTGATCCGGGAATTGTTATTGAGTCAAGAAGTGTTACATTCTGCCCTGCAAGGACACAGGTGAGAAGAGGAGTGAACTGTGACAGAACTCTTGAAACTGCTTTTGTGAAGCCTTCAGCGTCTCCGTCATAAAAGCCCCATGAAAGTGAAGCGGGATTTATTTTTTCCCATGAGGAATATCTGTATAACACCCTTGCAGTGTAGGGATAGTACTGATAGATGGCGTTACCCACACCTGTGGGGGTGACATCCATTCCCAGAAGTGAGAACAGAGGTGCCATATCCTCGCTGCCCAAAGCCTTGAAAACTTCAATTACAAGGGTTGATACAAGTGAGTTTGAGAAAATTGTTTTTCTCATGGTCTTTTCAATATCACCCTCGGGATCGCTTTCCTTCACAAAGTCTGTAAGAAGGGGATCCACCTTTTCTATAAAGCCCAGATAATCCGTCTCGGTGTATGTGGGAGTGAGAGAAACCACGGTTGAATTCACAGCGGGGAAGTTCCACTGGAAATTGTTTGCGGGTGCGGATTTAATGGTAAAGAGTGTGACTATTGTTCCGACTATTTCGTCGTTTGTCTTTGTAAGCAGAGGATCGAGAATTGAAGACATGTCGCCTGCACCGAGAATTGCCCCGAGAGACTCTTTGTTGAGCTTTATTGCTTCAACAAGATAGTTCATAATTACTATGAAAGCGGCTTCCTCGTCTGTTGTCATATCACTGCCGTTTTCCGTAACACAGGAGGCTAATTCAGTGAGATTGATCTCGGGTAAGATGAGCTTTACATCGGAGCCTAAAAGCTCACTGACATCAAGGTTTTCAAGAATGTCGTTGATGTTCATGCTCTCTTCAAGGTTTGCCGCCTCTGTAATCAGGTCTGAAATTCCGGGGATTGTGAGTATTCCCGCGATTTTAAGAGAGAGAGGCTCTAAAAGAGCTGTTATGGAAGCGGAAAGCTTTCCGGAATCAAGATATAATGCAATCTTCGGAAGTGTTGAGCATATTCCCTTTACGGGATCGTCAAGAAGTCTGTCAACAGCCTTGAACGCCATTGAAAGAATATTCTTTATGATGTTTTTGTTGTTTTTTGCTGCGGATGCCGCAAAATCGGCACTGCTCATAATTTCAGGACAGTCAAGAGCTTTGAGAAGGGGGATTATTGCTGCTGTATAGCCGTCATCGCCCTGAATTGAAATAAAAGCGTTTATATTAACCTTTCCTGCACATAAAAGAGTATTGAGAAGTGCATTGAAGGGTGAAAGCATTGATGCGACAGCCTCTGAGAAGCTGTTTTTTGAATTTACCTCCCAGCTGAACTTTTCGGAAGCCTTTATGACTTCTTCAAGGGTTGCACAGGAAGCAATTTTCTTGGAGATGCCTTTATATCCCGAAAGTGCCTGTGAAAGTGCCGCAGGGGAAATATCAACACCGATAACGGAAAGTGCATCTGCGTTTTCACCGAGAGCCTCATAAATTGCCTTGAAAATGCCGTTTATGGTCTCATCCTTATAAAGCATGGAATAAACCGTGCCCTTAAGGTTCTTGGTTTCTTCATTTGATGCCAGCAGTGTTTTTACGAGGGTATTAAGCTTTACTATTGTTTCTCCCGTAGCTTCTCTTGTAACTCCCTCGGGAAAATTCACTGCCTCTGCAGTAAGTGTCACAACGGGTGAAAAAGCAAGTATAAAAGCAAGGAAAATTGTCAGAAATTTATTCATTCGTTTCACTACTGTCACCTCTTTTTATCTTCATATTGTTTCGTATCAGTGTAACTGCCGACTCCACGACAGTGCTTCGTATTTCTTCTATTGGGAAGGGCTTTGAATGTAATATTGCATCCGAGCATACCGAGCCTGCCATATCAATGACGATAATTGCCGTCATATGTGCACTTTCGGGGGTATAGCCCATATTGACCATGTGTCCTATAAGTCTTTCGTATATCTGCGAAATTTCACTGTCATAGAAATCCGGCAGATGCTTTATGCAGGAAGAGAGATTTTTTGACATAACGGGAAGTACGTCCCTGTTTTCGATGAGAAAATCAATAAAGCAGTTAAGAAATTCTCTTGTAAGCTCAATGAAATCAAAATCAGCGTGTGTTTCACGGCTCAGAGTATTTCTGAGAATTTGCTTCATATATTCTGTGCTTTTGTAGAGAATTATCTGTTCTATCAGGTCGCTTTTGTCCTTGAAATAGAGATAGAAGGTTCCTCTTGCAATTCCCGTTGCCTTAACAATATCATCAATGGCGGTTGCACTTATTGATGAATTCTTAAAGAGCGAAAATGCCGTATCAAGAATTTTCATCTTCTTTTCAAGCTTTTTTGAATCAGATGCCATTATAAACATTCATCCTTTTGAGACTATCGCTGTATTATATACTAAAATATTTAAATAAACTTAAAAAACTGACGAAGTGTCATTTTTTTTGATTGCAGAAAAATGACACCTTGTCATTTTTTTGACCAGCCTTAATAGGATAGCAGAAAAATGACAAAGTGTCAATAAATATTATTAAATTATATTATAATATGTACAAATATTTAATTGCCTGCTTGTCGAAATCCCACAAAAAAAGGGGTAATGTCCGATTTTTACTGATGGACGACAATCTGGGGGTAAGGAATAGAGATGTTTTCCTTGTCGAAGGCATATTTTACAGCCTTTGTCAGATCGAAGTATACTGTCCAGTAATCCTCTGCCTTGCACCATACTCTGACGGTGTATTCAAGGCAGCTGTCCTTGTGTGCAGAGAGTCTTGCAAAGGGCTCGGGATCCGAAAGTACAAGGGAGTGGGCTTTACAGACCTCAAGAAGAATTTCCTCAACCTTATTTACATCATTGTCATATGATGCGGTGAAGGTGAGGTCAACGCGTCTTTCCTTAAGAGCGGATACATTTGTGAGTGTAGCGTTGGAAATTGTGGAGTTGGGGACAATAATTCTTCTGTTGTCACCTGTAAGCAATTTTGTATGGAAAATGCTTATATCCTCAACCGTTCCGACCACGTCTCCCGCAGTGATAAAGTCTCCCACGGAGAAGGGCTTGAAGACGAGAATGATAAAGCCGCCTGCAATATTTGCAAGGGAGCCCTGTAAGGCAAGACCGATAGCAAGACCGCAGGAGCCGATAACTGCAACCATAGAGGTCATCGGTACTCCTAAAACTGCAAGAGCGGTTATTCCTACTATTACTTTAAGAACAACACCGAAAATGCTTGAGATGAAGCCTTTTGTGGATACATCCAGCTTGCTCATTGCCTTTGCATTTGTCAGCTTTTTTGTTATTATACTTGTAAGCTTAAAGCCCACAATAAGAAGGATTATTGCACCTATAAGCTTGCCGCCGTAGGTCACTGCGAATTCCTGTAAAAGATTGATAAGGTTTTTTATGTATTCATCTGTTTCGCCGAGATTTGTGGGAATATCGGTGATTTCGGAAAGTCCTTCCTCAAGATTTTGTGTAAGCTCTGAAATGGTTGTGCTTTCGATTGTAAGTCTCATTTTAATTCTCCTTTATTCTGTAGTATAAAGCTGATAAAGCTCAGCATAAAGTCCGTTTTTATTGAGAAGCTCATTGTGTGTGCCCTCTTCTTCAATTCCGTTTTCCGTCAGAACGATAATTCTGTCGGAATTTTTTATTGTTGTAAGACGGTGTGCTATAGTGATGGTTGTCCTGCCCTGAGAAAGACGGTAAAGAGATTCTCTGACAAGTCTTTCGCTTTCATTATCAAGGGCACTTGTTGCCTCGTCAAGAATGAGAATGGGCGGATTTTTAAGGAACACGCGGGCAATGGAAATTCTCTGCTTCTGACCGCCGGAAAGCTTGACGCCTCTTTCTCCCACATAAGTATCAAAGCCGTCGGGCAGTGCTGAAATAAAGTCGTATGCATCTGCAAGACGTGCGGCCTCAATAATTTCCTCATCCGTCGCATCGGGCTTGCCGTATGCAATATTTTCTCTGACGGAGCCTGAGAACAGATATACATCCTGTTCAACAATGCCGATATTTTTACGAAGTGAGCTCTGGGTGAAATCTCTGATGTTTTTGCCGTCAATGAGAATTTCACCCTCCTGCGGCTCATAAAAACGGGGAATAAGTGCACAAAGCGTGGTTTTTCCGGCACCCGACGGCCCTACGACCGCAAGATTTTCACCCTTTCTGACGGACAGATTGAAGTTATTAAGAACATTCGTGTCAGTGCCGTCATAGCGGAAGCTGACATTTTTCAGTTCAATATTACCCTCGGCACGAATAAGCTCAGTTGACTGAGGCAGGTCTTTTATATCAGGCTCGGTATCCATAATTTCACCGAAGCGTTCGATACCCGTAATGCCTCTGTAGAACTGCTCGCTGAACATAAGAATCGTTCTTATGGATGCAAAAAGGGTTGTGACATAAAGAAGATATGCTACGAGGTCTGCGGCATTGATTTCATTGCGCATAATGAAGAAGGAGCCTATCATAACCGTCAGAATATACATAAGTCCGTCAAAGAGGCGGGATACGGAATGGAAGGTTCCCATCAGCTTATAGACATAGCTTTTAATCTTAAAGAAGCCCTTGTTGCCCTCGGCAAATTTCTCAATTTCTCTGTCTTCGCCCGCAAAGGATTTAACAACGTGAATTCCTAAAAGAGAGTCCTCGATTGTTGCATTGAGCTCACCTATTTTTCTTCTTGATTCCTTGTGTCCGTCCTTCAGCTTTTTGTTGAAACGGTACATAAAGAATGCCATAAAAGGAAGCATCGCAAAAATTATAAGGGTGAGCGGGATGTTGACAGTACATAAAATTGCAAATGAGCCGATAATTTTTACACCTGCTATGAAAAATTCCTCGGGACAGTGATGTGCAAATTCCGTAATATCGAAAAGATCGTTTGTAATTCTCGACATAAGCACACCGATTTTTGCATTGTTATAATATGAGAAGGACAGCTTC
The DNA here is from genome assembly GCA_045590915.1 of Acutalibacteraceae bacterium. Classification (GTDB taxonomy): domain Bacteria; phylum Bacillota; class Clostridia; order Oscillospirales; family Acutalibacteraceae; genus RUG806. The sequence continues at coordinate 9,245 of JAZNRX010000082.1, forward strand.
TGTAAATGGGAGAATAAATCGCGGCGTAAATCCGTTTCAATTTTTGTTCCCATAATGTGACCGTAGCTGTTCATATAGAAGGACGCCAGTGCATCTATAAGCCTTAAGAATATGTAAATGCAGCCGACTCCCAGAATAAGTCCTGCACTCAAAGGAGTTTCGCTTTCACCCGTTGCGGAATTGATGATAAGCTTTACAATTACGGGTAAAACCAATTCACACACCGTTGTCATTGATGCACAGAATAAGTCAAAGAAAAGCGTTTTCTTATATTTGCTGAAATAGGGAAAAAGTCTCTTCAATGCCTTCATGCTCTGATTTTTCGTAAGCTTTTTCCTTTTCTCTTCCTGTGTGATTTCTATTTTCGACACCCTCTTCCGTATATTTCCGAATAAATATTATATCACAGAAAAAGACGGATGTAAATTGCTATTTTATCGCAGATTTTGTTGAAAAATGAGTTTTTGAGGATAATTTTATAAGTGCGGGAGTATTTATGAGAACCATAAAGGTGTTGAAAAAATCGGTCAGCGACCATATGAATGATGAGGGAAAAACGGTTCCCAGAAAAACAAACATTAGGGATGCCGCAGTGTAAATGCCTTCGCTTTTTTCGCCGAAAAGGTAAATACAGGAGTTTTTGCCCGATAAATTCCATCCCGTAATTGAAGCAAATGCAAAAAATATAACGGATATACAGGTAAATACGGCGGCGCCTTTTTGTCCTGCAGCAGCGGAAAAGGCGGCAACCACTGCCTGTGAGCCTGAGGTGATATTCTTTATATCGGTATTGCCTGTAAAAAGCACGGTTATAATGCATAGAGCTGTGAGTGTCATCATAACAAAGGTATCCGTGAATACGCCTGCAATGGCAAGAGTCCCCTGAAAATGAGGTGTCGGGGCATTAGTTATTGCATGTGCTGAGGCACAGGAGCCCATACCTGCTTCATTTGTAAAAAGTCCCCGTTTTATTCCCTGACTTATTATTGTTTTCAGGGTAATTCCGTTTATCGCTCCCTTGAGAGCTGAGGTGCTGAAGGCGGTTTTCAGAATAAGAAGCAGTGCCTCGGGGATTTTTTCGATATTGAGGAAAAGCACTGCAAGGCAGACTGCAAAATATAAGGCTGTAAGAAGGGGAACGGTTTTTTCCGAAAAGGCGGCAATCTTTTTTGTGCCTCCTCGGATAACTGCGGCGGCAAATATTGTGATAAGAATACCGCTTATATATGCAGGTACCGAAAAGCCTTCTTTAACGGCGGCGGAAATTGAATTTGACTGCACTGCAACTCCCGTAAAGCCCAGAGCCGTAAGAGAAAAAAAGGAAAATGCTCCCGCAAGAAATTTTCCTGTCTTACGGGAGAAGGCGGTTTGTATATAAAAGGCAGCACCGCCCAGAAATTCACCGCAGGACAGGGCTTTTTTTGTTTTTTGTGCAAAATATCCCTCGCAGTAGGCTGTTGCCATTCCGAAAAATGATGACAGCCATATCCAGAAAACCGCACCGGGACCGCCTGTCAGAATAGCAGAGCCTGCTCCCACGATATTCCCTGTCCCCAACTGTGCGGCAAGGCTGGTGCAAAGTGCGGCAAAGGGACTTATTCCGTCTTTTTTCTCTTTTGAAAAAAGTCCAGAAAAGGTATTTTTCAGTCCTTCCTTCAGGCATCTCAGCTGAATAAAATCCGTCTTTACCGTCAGGAAAAGCCCTGTGATTATGAGAATTGCGGTGAGAATATAATCGGTTATTAATGAATTTACGGAATTGAAAAATGCTCCTGCAGACATAAAAATCCCCCTCGGAAAACTATATGTCCGAGGGGATAAGTTTATGAATTAACCGATAACGGTGAGCTTTGAGGTTGTTATGACATTACTGTCGCCCGAAGCATTATATGTGCCTTCAATGAGAATGTATTTCCCGATTGCGGGCACCGTGTCAGCTTGTGTGAAGTGCATTGTCCAGCTTTCGTTGTAGTAGGGATGCTGGATTGTATTTTCGGAAAGTGCCCTGCCGAAAATACGGACGGTTTTGTTTGTAAATTTGTCCTTGTACTGTAAAATGTTTATAACCTCAACTCTGACGAGGGTGGGGCTGAGTGTGGTAAGGTCCATATCGAAGCCTGCATTCTTGAATTCTTCCGTTACCTCAAGAGTGACATCCGTGAGCCAATAGCCGTCAAGTGCGGCTTCGTTCTTTTCCATTTTACCCGAAAGCTTTATATAAGAGCCCGATTCGGGAATTTCAGCTCCTTCGGGCATAACAAATTCCCACTGATAGTCACAGCACTTGGTGTTGTCTGCATAGCCCCATACATAATAGCGTGTGCAGTCATTGTATGCATCGTAAAGAATTGCAAAGGTGCCGTCCTTTTTGAAGGTTTTTCCCTCATAGGAGCTGCCGTTGTCGTTGTAGAATAAATCAACATATGCGGCATATTCCATCTGGTCAAATTTTTCCTTCATCCCCGTTTTTAATTCACCGTCAGAAAGAACGGCATCAGCCACGGGATTAGTGTTTGATTCATACTGTGCGGTGGTTTCATCGGTATTTCCGCCTGAACAAGCGGCAAGTGAAAAAATAAGAGTGAGAATAAGTGTGAGTGTTATGAGCTTTTTCATAATTATTTTCCTTTCCTTCCGATAACTGCAAAAATAATAAATACTACTATATCAATGGCAACAATAGTGGAGCCGACAGGTGTTGAAAAGAGGATTGAGAGAAGAATTCCCGTAAGGGAGCATACAACCGACACGGCGGCGGAGCAGATAACCACATTCCTGAAGCTCTTGAAAACTCTCATTGCGGAAAGTGCTGGGAATATTACCAGAGCGGAAATGAGAAGAGAGCCCACAAGATTCATTGCAAGAACGATAATTACGGCGGTTATTACCGCAATAAGAAGATTATAAAGATTTGCTCTTGTGCCCGTTGCCGTTGTAAAGGTCTCGTCAAAGGTTACGGCAAAAATTCTGTTGTAGAACAGTATAAATGTGAGAATAACGATAACTGACATTATTATGCAAAGCCACACATCAAACTTTGAAAGGGTGAGTATTGATGTAGAGCCGAAAAGAGTGGTGCATACATCTCCGCTGACATTTCCCGAGGAGGAGAAAATGTTGAGAAGAAGATAGCCGATGCCAAGGGATGCTACGGAAAGCATGGCAAGAGAGGCATCACCCTTGATTTTTGCATTCTGCCCCGTGGCAAGAAGCACCACAGCCGCAAGGATTGTTACCGGAAGCACAAGAAGCATTTCATTGGTAAGTCCCACAATTCCCGCAACTGCCATAGCACCGAAGGCTACATGGGAAAGACCGTCACCTATAAAGGAAAATCTTTTAAGCACCAAGGTAACTCCTAAAAGTGAAGAGCAAAGAGCAATAAGCACACCGACAATAAGCGCATGCTGAACGAATTCATACTGCATATAGCTTATAAGCTTTTCTATAATTTCCATTATGCCTCACCTCCCGCACTTTCGGTAAAGGAGCGGCCGATGTCCGTTTTTATATAATCCTCTTTTGTTCCGAAGAACAGAGGTGTGTGACTGATATGAAGAATGTGTGAAGCGTATTTTACCGCCGCCGCAATATCGTGAGATACCATAATTACGGTTATACCGTCTTCATGGTTCAGACGGTATATAAGCTCATACATTTCCTTTGTGACCTTCGGATCAAGTCCCGCAACGGGCTCGTCAAGAAGAAGCATTTTTCCCGTTGCACATAAAGCACGGGCAAGGAGAACTCTTTGCTGCTGACCGCCCGAAAGCTCTCTGTAGCATCTTTTTGAAAGTTCGGAAATATTCATTCTTTCCATCTGTGCCTTTGCAAGAGCCTTCTGTTCTTTTGTGTAGAAGGGACGAAGTCCGCATTTGTTGAGGAGCCCCGAAAGCACAATTTCCTTGACGGAAGCGGGGAAGTCCTTCTGAACCAGCGTCTGCTGGGGAAGATAGCCGATTTCGGTGGATTTAAGTCCGTCGCCTGTTGAAATCTCTCCCGACATGGGAGCCTTCAGACCTAAAAGAGCTTTTATCAGTGTGCTTTTGCCTGCACCGTTTTCACCGACAATACAAAGGTAGTCTCCCGCATTCACCTGAAAATTCAGATGCTCGGTGATGACCTTACCCTCATATCCCAGTGTAACATCATTACAAATTAACTGAGCCATTTATTGTATCCTTTCCTTATGAAAGTGCTTCCTTGAGAACCGCGAGATTATCCCTCATAACAGTGATATATGAAAGGGAAAGCTTGTCCTTTGTTACGGACTGAAGTGCATTGAGAGTGACGATCTTCTGATTTTTGTACTTTGTTGCATTTTTTACAGTGTCTGCAACCGAGCCGTCAGAGGTTTCGGTTATGAGAATGTGAGAAAGACCGAGGTTGTCAATTTCTTCTGCAAGGCGTTTTACTGTTTCAAAGCTTGCTTCACTTTCTGCGGAGCAGCCTGAAAATGCCGCATGATAGTCCAGTGAATAGTCCTTTGTGAGATAAATAAAGGGGAAACGGTCTGCAAAAACAAGAGTGTTTTTTGAACAGGCTGCAAATGTGTTTTTATAGTCCTCATCAAGCTTTTCAAGGTCACTGCAGAAGCTTATGAAATTATTTTGATATGTTTCTTTGTTTTCTTCGTCAAGGTCACAAAGCACATTCTTGATAATTTCGGAAAGCTTTACGGCATTTTTTATTGAAAGCCATATGTGTTCATCGTGGGTGTGATTATGTTCCTCTCCGTCCTCGTGGTTGTGACCGTCCTCGCCGATTGCTTCAACACAGTAAAGCTCATTTTCGGGGAGATTTGACATAAGATCAAGCACGACCGTATTTTCATTCTTTGATGTTTTCAGCACATCCTTAACCCAGCTGTCACTTGCTCCGCCCGTATAAATAAACACATCGGCAGATGAAATTGTGATAATATCTGCGGCGGTGGGCTGATAGGAATGAAGGTCTGTTCCTGAATCGAGAAGAAGTGTTACGCTGACACCCTCACATTCACCCGCAATGCTTCTCACCCAGTCGTAATAGGGGAAAACAGTGCAGACGATGTTTAGCTTCGGGGATTCGGTAACATCATTTTTACAGCCTGAAAAAACTGTTATAAGCATTAAAAGTGCAATAAGCACGGATGAAATTTTCTTTATCATAATTTTACCCTTCCTTTAAGTTGCAGTCCTTGCAGATGCCGAAAAGTGTTGTACTGTCGGGTTTTACCGCAAAATCACTTTCTCCGAGAATTTCCGAAAGCACCTGCTCGCTGAGCTTGTGCCCCATATGAAGCAGCTTTCCGCAGCCCGTGCATTTCAGATGAAGGTGGTGATGACATTCTTCACTTCCTGCAATCTGATATAAAAACTGTCTTGAATTACCCTTGACAAATCTTTTTACCGTACCCTTGTCAACCAGCTGTCCGATAAGACGGTAAACCGTGCTTTTGCCGGGGGCAACGGAAAATTCCTTCTCCATTTCGCACGCCAGTTCATCAACGGAAAACTGTCTGTCGGAATGTCTTTTGAGAAATTCAAGCACCATTTCCTTCTGATGAGTTTTATATGTAGCCATTATATCCTCCAAATTGAGAATTACTCTCAATTTATTATACCTTTTTTTCATTTTCTGTCAATAGAATAATTCATTGAAATAAGATTTTTTTTGTGCTAATATAGGAACATAAAAAGTATAACGGAGAAACAAATGTCACATATAGAAATTCTTGCTCCCGCGGGGGCAAGTGAACAGCTTGTTGCCGCAGTGAGAAGCGGTGCGGATGCGGTATATTTCGGAGCATCTTCTTTTAATGCCAGAAGAAATGCGGATAATTTTACTGATGATGATTTCATCGGTGCGGTGAGATATTGCCATGAAAGAGGTGTAAAGGCATACATAACCCTCAACACTCTCATTAAAGACAGTGAAGCAGAGGAATTTATGAAAACTCTGTCTCTTATTGCAATAAGCGGAGCCGATGCTGTTATTATTCAGGATATGGGTGTTCTGAAAAGAGTCAGGGAATGTTGTCCTCAAATGCCGTTACACGCTTCAACACAGCTGGCGGTGCACAATGCAGCGGGAGCGGTTTTCCTCGAAAAACTCGGATTTTCAAGAATTGTTCTTGCAAGAGAATTGAGTATTCGTGAAATAAAGGAAATAAGAGATGCTGTCAATGTTGAGATTGAGGCATTTGTTCACGGGGCACACTGTATGAGTGCTTCGGGAATGTGTTATATGAGCAGTGTCATCGGGGCAAGAAGCGGAAACCGCGGTCTTTGTGCACAGCCGTGCCGGCTGAATTTCAAGGTCAATAACCGCGAATATGCATTGTCTCTTAAGGATATGTGTCTTGTGCAGAACACAAAGGAGCTTATTGAAGCAGGTGTTACATCCCTTAAGATAGAAGGCAGAATGAGACGCCCCGAATATGTTGCCGCCGCAGTCAGTGCATATAAAAAAGCGGTTATTGGTGAAAAGGCTGATGTGAGTCTTCTTCAGAGTATTTTCTCAAGAAGCGGCTTCACAAACGGTTATGCAGAGGGCAAAAGAAGTCTTTCTATGTTCGGTTACAGAACAAAGGACGATGTTCTGTCTGCCGATAACAGTCTTCTGTCAGAGGTGGCAAGCACCTACAGAAATGAAAATCCTCTCATACGGGTGGCAATGAAATTCACCGTAAAAGAAAATCAGCCCTCTGTGCTTGAATTGAGCGACGGTGTTAATACCGTTTTTGTGAACGGAGCCGTTCCCGAAAAGGCAATGAAACTTCCGCTTTCAGATGAAAGTGCAAAAAAATCCCTTAATAAATTAGGTTCAACCTTCTTTTTCTGCGAGGACATCACCTGCGACATTGAAGACGGACTTATGCTTCGTGCATCGGATATAAACGCAATAAGAAGGGAAGCCACGGAAAAGCTTATCAGTATAAGAGGAAAAGCAGCCGGTTATACGGTAAAGCCCTTTGAAAAGCCTGTTTTTTCCAAAGCACTATGGGGAAGACCTGCACTTCGTCTGTCCTTCAGGTTTTTTGAGCAGATACCCGATAATTTACAGTGTGATATGATAATTCTTCCCTTGAAGGAAATTCTTGCCCATAAAGAAAGTACTCAGCTTTTCGGAAAAAAGCTCACCTGCCGTCTGCCTGCCCTTATTTATCCCTCAGCCGAAAAGAAAATACTTTCTCAGCTTGAGGAAATAAAGGAGCTCGGAATAACTAAGGTACTTTGCGACAATATAGGTGCCGTGGCACTTGTTTTGAAGGCGGGGCTTGAAGCCATCGGCGGAGAGCTTCTCAATATTCTTAATTCCGATGCGGCAGAAAATTATTATATGCTGGGTGTGAAGGATGTGACACTCTCACAGGAAATTTCCTTCAGATGTGTAAAAAATATCAGAACCCACGCCGATACGGGCATTGTAATATACGGCTATATGCCTCTTATGCATTTCAGATGCTGTCCCCTGCAGACCGAAAAGGGTTGCGGTTTATGTGAGGGAAAGGGTGAAATTACCGACAGAATGAATGAAAAATTTACTGTTCTGTGTGAAAACAGACAGTACAGTGTGCTTCATAATTCAGTTCCCTTATATGTAGGGGACAAAGCCTTGCCCGATGTTTCCTTTGTTACAATGAATTTTACAACCGAAACGAAAGGTGAAGCGGAAAAAATTATTTCCTGCTTTAAAAACAAAAAAGCCCTGTCGGGAAGAAAAACCGCAGGACTTTATGAACGGGAGCTTTTATAATTTACTTCAGGCACTCCCACTCGGGAGGGCTTGCCGTGAAGGTGAGAGTCTTTTTTTCTTGGGGATCGGTAAAGCTTATTTCGTGGGATTGAAGTGCAATATACGGCAGATTTTTCTGTGAGCCGTATTTGCCGTCTCCGAAAACGGGGTGCTTACGGGATGCAAACTGCACTCTTATCTGATGTGTCCTTCCTGTGTGAAGTATAATTTTCAGAACAGAAAGACCGTTTTTTCTTTCAAGCACCTCATATTCGAGAGATGCTTTCTTGACTCCCTTTCTTTCTCTTTTTACAACGAAGGATTTGTTCTTTTTTGAGTCCTTGAAAAGAAAGTCAGTGAGCGTGTCTTTGTCAGGGAATACATCCCCGTGAACAGCGGCAATATAGGTTTTTCTGAATCGGTTTTCCTGAATTTCTCTTGAAAGAAAGGCTGCCGCTTCCTTTGTTTTTGCATAAACCATAACACCCGATGTCACTGTGTCAAGACGGTGCACGGGAAATATATCTGAATTGGCAGCTTCTCTCAGAAGTGAGACAGCATTTTCTGTTGTTGTTTCCTGTGAAGGTAAGCCTGACGGCTTCACTATTACAATAATCTGAGAATTTTCGTATAATATTTCCATAAAATTCCTCAATTTCCGGAAAAATAAATTTTGTGTAAACATTGTATAAGATAAATTGCCTTGAATTATGATAAAATTGTGACATTTATGTTAATCTTCAATTATTAAATAGAAATCACTTGCATTGTTGCACGCAAGGTGGTATTATTAGTATGCAAGATATTCTAATCTTAAACGCATTAATCTTTGAAAGGAGTTAATTGTCATGGAAGAAACCACAAAGTTTGAAGTAACCACTGATGAGCTTACTCTCCAGCCCAACAAGGCAGAAACAGCTATCGCATTCCTCGGTGAATGGTCCGGTTATATTGTTCAGTTCATTGAAATCTGCAAGAATTTCTTTGAAAGAATCAAGGAAGCTTTTGCTGAAAAGGAATAATGAAAGAATAATGATAATATAATTATCAGTTCTTATATACTATTAGGGAAAAGAGGTGCACACAATGGAAGGTGTAACAGAATACATCAAGATGTTTGCTGATTATTTCGTAATGTTTATCGAAATGATTAAGGAATTCTTCGGTAACTTCGGCGGCACAGAAGAATAAGCCGTAAGAACGACCGCCCGTACAAGCGGGATGAAAAATAGCGTATGCTAAAAAGCCGACGGTGAACCCGTCGGTTTTTTCTTTTTTTGGTTAAGAAGATATTAATACAAAAGAATGAAATTATATACAAATATTGAAAAACCGTATAAAAAGTAGAAAAATTTTGTTTTAAGTGTTGAAATTTATTTTTTGTTGTGATAATATGAATGTGCGGTTTTGTATCGTAAACTATATTGCGAGGTGAAAAAAATGCTCCTTAAGACAAGCACTCCCACATATGATAGCGATTACGCTTACATCGATCTTTTCATCGGTTTCCTTCAGAAGATCATCAACATCATTAAGGACCTCTTCAGCGGTATCGGCGGTTCAGAAGATGCTGAATAATTGATGCCTGTTTTACTTAACACAGATCTGTTTTAAAGAATAACGTCCGTTTTGTCGGGCGTTTTTCTTTTTTTTTGCAATTTTTTCTGAAAAATTATATAATAAGCTTAATATTTCATATTTTTTTGCGTCATAGTGAGTGAGGAGGGAAAAATATGGATGATATCAACATAATTGAATTGTTTTTTGAACGAAAGGAAAATGCAATAAAGGAAACCTCCCTGAAATACGGAAAATTTATCCGTTATATTGCATTTAACATAACAGGGGATAATGCACAGGCTGAAGAATGTGAAAACGACACATACCTGAGCCTTTGGAATTCAATTCCCCCCGAAAGACCGGAATTTCTGAAAGCATATATCGGCACATTGGTGAGAAACCGTGCATTGAGCATATACAGAAAGAATACCGCAATTAAAAGGAACTGCGGTATAACGGTTTTATTGGATGAACTTGAGGAATGCATTCCCTCATCCTTTAATACGGAGGATGAATATTTCGGAAAGGTATTGACGGAAATTCTCAATAAATGGCTGAAAACCCTGTCCGAAGAAAACAGAGCAGTATTTATAAAACGCTATTGGTACGGTGAAGCCGTAAAGGATATTGCCGAAGAAGTCTCTTGTTCCCCCTCAAAAATTTCCTCTCTCCTCTTTTCCCTCAGGAAGCAGCTGAAAAATGAACTTGAAAAGGAAGGTGTTGCAGTATGAAAAAAGAAGATATTTATAATGCAATAACCGATATTGATCCCTGTCTTATTGAAGAAGCCGACAGGTTCAGATTTAAGAAAAAAAGAAAGCTTCTGCCCGTTATTCTCTCTGTTGCGGCAGTATTCGTACTAGTTTTTGCCGTAAATTCTCTCTACGATATGGGAATTCTTACAGGTATTCCCGAAAACAGTGAGACACTGCCTGATACTACCGGTGGCCTTTTATCAGTTACAGAAGGAACAGAGCAGACCTCAGCCCCCGAAGCCGTAATTCCTTCCACATCCCAACCGCAGACAGATTTCGAAATAACCACATCTCCTTCTCAGGAGACGACCGATGCCTCTGAAGTCACGACACAGCAAATTCCCGAAACAAATACTGACGGGGAAACTGACCAAACCGTGAATATCCATATAAATGACGGTTCAAAGGAAGTAAAGCCTCAGACTGTTATGAAAGCATCATATCCCGAAATGTCACCCTATCCGCTTCTGGGAGAACTTGATCCCCGATATAACAAATGGGCAGAGGATACAAGAAAGCTATGGCGTATTGAGGTGGAAACCGACAATATTTCAGAATTTTCAAGAAGACTGATGTCTGAGGTGCTGACTGCGAAAGATGATGAAAACAATATTGTGTCTCCCCTTAATATCTATATGGCTCTGGGAATGCTTGCTGAAGCCGCTGGCGGCAATTCAAGACAGCAGCTTCTCGACCTTTTAGGCTCACCGTCCATAGATGCACTTCGTGAGCAGGCAAATAAGATATGGCAGAAAAACTACCGTGATGACGGTGTTATGAAAAGCATTATGTCTAATTCCTTATGGCTCAATGACACTATTTTATACAAAAAAAGTGCAGTTACAACAATAGCTCAGAAGTATTTTGCCTCTGTGTACAGCGGAACCATGGGCAGTGAGAAATATAATAAGATGCTGAATAACTGGATAAAGGATAATACAGGCGGTCTTTTATCTCCCGATATTTCAACGGATTATGATACCGTTATGGCAATAGCCTCCACGCTTTTATACCAGACAAAATGGAATGATGAATTTGAGACCTCTGAAACGGAGAAGGGAACTTTTTATGCATCAGACGGGGATAAAAACATATCCTATATGAAAGCCTCAAGGTATATGCATTATTATTGGGGTGAGAATTTTTCCGCAATTTCATTAGGGCTTGATATCGGCGGTCGGATGTGGTTCATTCTTCCCGACGAAAGTGTTGATGCAGACACTATATTCTCTGATAATGAAATGCTCGGTCTTATCACTGCACCGTCAAGTGAGCTTTCCGGTAAGTATGAAAAATCAAAATATCTTGAAGTGCATATGGCAATTCCGAAATTTGATGTAAAAAGCGAACAGAATGTTCTTGAAAGTATTAAAAAGTTGGGAGTAACAGATATTTTAGACGGTGAATTGTCAGACTTTTCTGTTCTGGCTACAAATTCCGACGGAATTTTTATCAGCGAAATGTCACACGGAGTGAGAGTCAAAATTGATGAAGAGGGTGTATGCGCCGCAGCATATAGTGTAATAATAGGTGCAGGCAGTGCAGCTCCTCCCGATGAAGAGGTATATTTTACGCTGGACCGTCCCTTTGCCTTTGTTATTTCTCTTGATAATGCAACCCCGCTTTTTGCAGGTGTTGTCAACAATCCTTAAAATCGGTCAGATGAAGAAAAGGAGTGAATTAATATGAAAAAAATAAATAAGTTCTTTGCTGTGCTGTTAGTTTTTTCTTTGCTCTTCGGAGGTCTTTTCGTTCTGTCCTTTGCGAAGGATGATTTCGCAAAAACTTATTTTATGGTTTTTCTTAAAGAAGAATACTGCACCGAAGTGCAGTCTGTGATTGATTCAATTGACAGTGAATATATCGGTGAGGTGCGGGAACTGACAAATCCCGATGATTACGATGAGCCTTACACACCTATGCTTCTTGTGTGGGTAAAGGATAAAAATGAGGCATATTTTGAAAATGCACTGAAGTATTTTGATCATAAGGAATACACAGAAAAAACAGAATATGATTATTTGTGTTCAATTGATGATACTCTTCACGGAGACACAGACGGTGACGGCAAATTTACCGCCAAGGATGCCCGGTTCATTCTTCGCTGCTCGGTAGGGCTTGAGGTTTGTGATAAGCTCCAACGATGCGATGCCGACGCTGACGGTAAAATTACTGCCGCAGATGCAAGATATGTTCTTCGTATGTCAGTGGGCCTTTCAGGATGCTAAAAAATCTTTTGATTTATTCTCAAATATATGTTATTATATTGTAAGAATAAAGTCAGGAGAAAAGCTATGGAAGATAAAGTATCAAGAAAAACTCTTAAATATTATGCAAAAATGGCAAGTGAGGCATATGTCAACGATCCCGTTTATGTGTTCGCCTGCAAAAATGAAAAAATAAGAAAGAGATTTATCTATCATTGGCTTCTCTTGCGTCTTAATTCCTCAAGAAAGAAGGATATATTCTATTTTGATGAGGAAGAAAGAGGACTTCTGATTCTTCGTGAGGCACATTACGACTATACAATGCTGCAGTTCCTGAAATGTCCCAACTGGCCCTTTTTGGTGCTTTACTGGCCTCTTACGCTGAAAGCACTTCTTGCATATTCACATCTTGACAATTCCGAAATCTTTGATGACAGGACATATATTATTTCCCCTGTTTTTGTAGGCAAGGAGCATCAGGGAAAGGGCGTTGCAAGAAAGCTTATCAATATGGGGCTTGAGGATATGCGTTCCAAGGGCTGTAAAGTGGGACTTGAAACCCAGAATCCCGATAATGTAGCCTTCTATGAAAAATTCGGCTTTACCGTGGTTAAAGAGGAATTCTACAAATTAGAAAAAATTCATAACTACTATATGCTTGCCGAATAAAGTGTATTGAAAATTAAAAGGAAGAGCTATGAAGAGAGACACTTTGTAAAATGATGAGGCTGTATCAAAACATCGAAAGCAGATG
>JAZNRX010000083.1:0-10454 GCA_045590915.1 Acutalibacteraceae bacterium
GTTCAGAAGTCAAAGGACGTATGGTATCTTCGTATTACAGAATACGCAGATAAGCTCCTTCAGGGACTTGATACCGTTGACTATCTTCCCAATGTAAGACTTCAGCAGGAAAACTGGATAGGCAAATCAAGCGGTGCATTCGTTAACTTCGCAGTTAAGGATACAGACGAGACACTGCGCATTTACACAACCCGTCCCGATACACTTTTCGGTGTTACCTTTATGGTTATGGCTCCCGAGCATCCTATGCTTGACAAGTATAAGGATATGATAACAAACTTCGGTGAGGTTGAAGCCTACAGAACGGAATGTGCAAAGAAGACAGAGTTTGAAAGAACTCAGCTTGTAAAGGAAAAGACCGGTGTAAAGCTTTCAGGCTTCACCGCTGTAAATCCCGTAAACAGCAAGGAAATTCCCATTTTCATTTCAGACTATGTTATGATGGGCTACGGTACGGGTGCTATTATGGCTGTTCCCGCACATGACCAGAGAGACTGGGAATTCGCCACAAAGTTCGGTGTTGACATCATTGAAGTTATCAAGGGCGGTGACATCACCAAGGAAGCCTATGCCGGTGACGGAGAAATGGTTAATTCCGACTTCCTCAACGGTTTTACAGATAAAAAGTCATCCATTGCAAAGATGCTTGAATTTTTAGCAGAAAAGGGCATCGGTGAAGCAGGTGTTCAGTTTAAGATGAAGGACTGGGCATTCAACCGTCAGAGATATTGGGGTGAACCTATTCCGATTGTACATTGTGAAAAGTGCGGCATGGTGGCTGTTCCCTATGAAGAGCTTCCCTTACGACTTCCCACGGTTGAGAATTTCGAGCCCGGCACAGACGGTGAAAGCCCCCTCGCAAAAATTGAGGAATTTGTTAATTGTACCTGTCCCAAGTGTGGCGGTGCGGCAAAGAGAGAAACAGACACAATGCCTCAGTGGGCAGGCTCCTCATGGTATTTCTTAAGATATATTGACCCCAAGAATGACAAGTGCTTTGCTGATAAAGATAAGCTCGCATATTGGGGACAGGTTGACTGGTATAACGGCGGTATGGAGCACGTTACCCGTCATATGATTTACTCTCGTTTCTGGCACAAGTTCTTATATGACCTCGGTGAAGTTCCCTTTGATGAACCCTATGCAAAGAGAACCGCACAGGGCTTAATCCTCGGTCCCGACGGAGATAAGATGTCAAAGTCAAAGGGTAATGTTGTAGATCCTAATGATGTTGTTGACATTTACGGTGCAGACGTACTTCGAAGCTATGTTCTTTTCATGGGTGACTATGAAAAGGCTGCTCCCTGGTCTCAGAATTCACTTAAGGGCTGTAAGAGATTTATTGACCGCGTATGGAATCTTCAGGAAATTGCGGTTGAGGGTGACGATTATTCAAAGAAGCTTGAAACATCCTTCCATAAAACAATAAAGAAGGTTTCAGAGGACATCGAAAATCTTAAGTACAACACCGCAATTGCAGCTCTTATGACACTTATCAACGAAATTTACGATTCAGGGGAAATCACAAAGGCTGAACTTCGTACATTCATCACGCTTCTTAATCCCTTTGCACCTCACGTTACAGAAGAAATCAACGAGGCTCAGGGCTTTGAGGGTATGCTTGCAAACGGTCAGTGGCCCACATACGATGAGGCAAAATGTGTGGATGACGAAATTGAAATTGCAGTTCAGGTAAACGGCAAAATCAAAGCAAGAATTATGGTTGGTGCCGAGATTTCTCAGGAAGATGCAGTAGCAGCTGCAAAAGAAAACGCTGATGTCAAAACAGCAATTGACGGCAAGACAGTTATCAAAGAGCTCTATGTCAAAGGGCGACTTGTAAATATTGTTGTAAAATAACAAATAAATTTCAGGGATAGACTACCGTAAAAAATAGTCTATCCCTGCTTTTTTGTTATTATATTCTTGTATTCGAATTCCGAAAACCGAAATCCGAATTATTCTATTCCTGTTTCGTCATTTTTGAAATAGCCGAACTTAATAGCGGATGCTCCGAATTTTTTCCTTATATCATCAAGGGTACTTTCAATTTTTTCCTGCTTTTCGTGTGAGGTATCAGCACTTTCAAAAAAGCTTATCTGACCGGCTGATTCATCAGACGTGAGTCCTGATGCCGTTACAGACAGCAGTCTTACGGGCTGAGTGGAGCTCCAGTTACCTTTTATAAGGCTCATTGAAACATCGGTAATTTCACGTTGTAAATCCGTGGCTGTTTTAATTGTAATCTGTCTTTGCATTGTGCGGAATTCCGGATCCTTTATTGAAACCTGAATAACCGTACATTTAACATTTTCCCTGCGCAGACGGCTTGCAACGGAATCGGCGAGAAATGATATTCCGGATTTGATTTCATCATAGCCTACAAGGTCACGGCGGAAGGTCATAGCATTTCCTATGGATTTTACCTCCTGCTTCTCATAAAAGGAAGCAACGGGGGAATTATCATTACCGTTGGCATTATCCCATAAGGAAAGTCCCTGCTTCCCGAAAATTTCGCAAAGCTTTATTTTATCAAAGGCGGCAAGGTCGCCTATGGTATTTATTCCTAAAAGTCTCAGCCTTTCAGTTGTTTTTCTGCCTGCAAGAAAAAGCTCACTTATATCTGCCTTATGATAAATTTCTGACATATTCTCCTGCATTATAACAGTTGTTGCATCAGGCTTTTTATAATCGCTTCCGAATTTTGCAATGCTTTTACAGAAGCTGACTCCCACGGAAATTGTTATGCCGATTTCCTTTTTTATCCGTTCTCTGATGCTGTCGGCAAGAGCTTTCGGTTCACCGCCGAAAAGATGCAGGGTGTTTGTAACATCAAGATAGGATTCATCAATACTTGCCTTTTCCACGAGGTCGGTGTATTCAAGATAAAGATTATTTATCCTTTCACAAATTTCCTCATAAAAATCGTGATGGGGCGGAACGCAAACAAGACTCGGACATTTTCTCACAGCCTGAATTATCGGCTCCGCCGTATTAATACCGTATTTTTTCGCCTTAAGATTTTTTGCAAGAATTATGCCGTGACGCTTGTCCGGATCTCCGGTTACTGCCATCGGAACATCTTTAAGGGTAGGTTCAAGAAGCTCTTCGCAGGAAGCGAAAAACGAATTACAGTCGCAATGAAAAATTATCCTGTCCACCTGATGACCTCCCTCGTATTTATTTAAGTATATCATAACCGAAAATTATTAACAAGGTTTACTTTTTTCCACAGAAACAAGACTTTTGTTCGAAAATCGACAAAAGTATAAAAATTAACAGTTTTTATCATAATTTTTTAACATATTATCTATTGAATATGTGTTGACGAGATGATAGAATATATTTTGTACTATTATATTTAATATTACTAAGTAAAGAAAACGGAGGAATACATATGCTTAAAATCAACACTTCACTGTGCAAGGGTTGTTCTTATTGCATCAAATTCTGCCCTAAAAAAATTCTTGAATTAGGACATGAACGCAATAATCACGGACATTTCTTCCCGATTATCACAGATGAAGCATCATGCATTTCTTGTGCTATGTGTGCTACCATCTGCCCTGAGGGAGCAATTGAAATAACTAAGGAGGACGCGACTAATGGCTAAGGTACTTATGAAAGGCTGTGAAGCTATTGCAGAGGCTGCCGTAAGAGCAGGCTGCCGTTTCTTCGCAGGCTATCCCATCACTCCTCAGAATGAAATTCCAGAATATCTTTCATGGAGGCTTCCCGAGGTTGGCGGTGTATTCGTACAGGGTGAGAGCGAGGTTGCTTCCGTAAATATGGTTTACGGTGCTGCAGCATCAGGCTGTCGTTCAATGACCAGCTCCTCAGGCCCCGGCATCAGCCTCAAGGCAGATGGTATTTCATACCTCGCAGGTACAGGCATTCCCGCAGTTATCGTAAATATCAGCCGCGGAGGCCCCGGTCTCGGCTCAATTCAGCCTGCACAGCAGGACTATCTTCAGGCAACAAAGGCTCTCGGTCACGGCGGCTTCAGAGCTATGGTTTTTGCTCCTGCAACCTTACAGGAGGCTGTTGACCTTACATACAATGCATGGGACTATGCCGAAAGAGACCGTAACCCTGTTATGATTCTTATGGACGGCTGTCTCGGTGCAATTATGGAGCTTGTTGAATTCCCCGAAATGAAAAATCCCGACAGAGCAGGAACAAAGGCATGGGATCTTAACAGAGCTCCCGACGATGACAGAAAAGCACGTCTTCTTACTCCCTATTTCCCTGAAGCCATTCTTGAGCTTAAAAACACATCACAGAAAAAGATGTTTGAGCGTTGGGCACAGAATGATGTTAAGGTCGAGGAATTTATGGTTGAAGATGCCGAATATATTATTGTAGCCTACGGTATTTCCGCAAGAGTTGCAAAGGAAGCTCTTCTCCGTCTCAGAGAAGAGGGCTATAAGGTCGGTATGATAAGACCTATCACTCTTTATCCCTTCCCCAAGGAAAGCTTCAATAAGCTGGACTATAATCAGGTCAAGGGTTTCATTGATGTTGAGCTTGCAATTCCCGCTCAGATGCACGATGACATAGAGCTTGAAGTGAAGGGCCGTGCTCCCATTTATGAATACTGCCGTTCAGGCGGACTTCTCTTTGATGATGACGGTGTTTACAACGCTGTCAAAAAAATTCTTGACGGAGGTGCAAAATAATGGCTGAATATAAAAGACCTGAATCTTTAAAGAAAACGCCCAGCGGCTTCTGTCCCGGATGTATGCACTCTCTTGCAACAAAGCTCATTGCAGAAGTAATAGGTGAAATGGGACAGGTTGATAACTGTCTTCATATCGTTCCCGTTGGATGCTCAACTCTTAATCTTGCGTACTGGCAGGGGGATGTTCTTGGTGCGGCACACGGCAGAGCTCCCGCCGTTGCAACAGGCTTTAAGCGTTCAAATCCCGACCGACTTGTTTTTGCTTATCAGGGAGACGGCGACCTTGCCGCTATCGGTCTTGCTGAAATTATGGGAGCCGCTAACAGAGGAGAAAACTTTACCGTAATTTTCTTCAACAATCAGACATACGGAATGACAGGCGGTCAGATGGCACCCACAACCCTTATCGGACAGAAAACCACAACATCAAGAATGGGAAGAGATCCCGAAACAACTGGTTATCCCATGAAGATGTGTGAGCTTATTTCAACTCTTGAGGCACCTGCTTTTGTTGCCCGTTATGCACTTAACACACCTAAAGGATGCAAGGATGCAAAGAAGGCTATCAGAAAAGCCTTTGATATTCAGATGTCAAAAAAAGGCTTCTCATTTATTGAGCTTCTCGGCAACTGTCCTACAAACTGGGGACTTTCACCCTTGCAGACACTTGAATATATGGAAAGCAACACCATTCCTTATTTCGTGCCCGGTGTTTATAAGGATAAATATAAGGATGAGGTGAAGTAATATGAAAAAATCATTAGTTATATCAGGCTCCGGCGGTCAGGGTGTTATGAGTGCAGGTATAATGGTTGCACAGACAGCCGTTTCCGGCGGAAAATATGCAACATTTCTTCCCGAATACGGTCCCGAACAAAGAGGCGGCAGTGCAAAATGTACTGTTGTTGTAAATGATGATGAAATCATTTCTCCCCTTATGGCAAAATGTGACACTCTCATTACTATGAATGAGCAGTCTTATAAGAAATTTGCCGCATCCCTTAAAGCAGGCGGAATTCTTATTGCAAATACAAGCCGTGTTCTTTCTGAAATCACAAGAAATGATATTTCTGTTGTCAGAGTTCCCGCAGATGACATTGCCGTTGAGCTTGGCAATATTAAGTGTGCTAACATAATTCTTATCGGTGCTCTTATCGGTGCGGATGCAGGAATAATCACTGAGGAAACAATGATTGCATCCCTTGAAGCAAAATTTGCATCAAAGAAAAAAGAAGTTCTTGAACTCAATAAAACTGCTCTCGCAAAGGGCATTGAATACGGAAAGCTTGCAAAAGCATAAACCAAATAAAGACCGTTGTTTTTACAGCGGTCTTTAATAAATCGGAGATAAAGTATGTATAGCATAAGAAAATATAAAGCCTCTGATAAAGAACAGCTTCGTTTTATCTGCAAAGAAACAACCGGTGAGGAGAATAAAAAAAATGCTGATCTCCTTGAAAGCATACCGATTATTTTCAACGACTATTTCACTGAATATGAACCCGAAAATATATTTGTTGCGGTAAATGATGAAGATAAAGCCGTCGGTTATGTTATTTGTTCAACAGATATTCCTCTGTTCAGAAAAAAAATGTTACAGGAATTCAGCAAACGGGTAAAAAGTGTTTATCCCCCTTCCCTGCCATTGCTCTATGCAACTGTTATTGCTGTTTATATTGCAAAGAAAAAATACAGAACACATCTTCACATTGATCTTTTACCGGAAACACAAAGGCAGGGATTGGGAACAATGCTGATAAACAATCTTGCCGCTCACCTTAAAAATAAAGGAATTAAGCATGTCAGTGTTATGACCATAAGCAAAAAATCAATGGGATATAAATTCTATAAAAAATACGGTTTCAGAACCGTAAGCAGAATATCACCTGACAGAATTACAATGACTCTTGATATCAGATGAGGTAATTATGAATATTAAAGCTGTTTTAATTGATATTGACAACACTCTTCTTGACTTCAATAAAAGCGCCTATACTGCCTCTTTGAATGCAGCAAAAACACACTGCATTGAGCTGCCGTCTGATTATATTGAAGTTTTTCTGAAGATAAACGATGAATTGTGGAATCAGCTCGAGCTCGGAAATATTGAAAAGCCCGAAATCTATAAAATGCGTTTCAAAAAAATCTTTGAAGTGCTTGATATTACAGTTGATTTCAATTCTTTTGAGGAAGATTTCAGAAAAGAAATGAGAGCAGTTGCAAAAACAGTTGAGGGAGCAGAAGAAATTCTGAGTTACTTATCATCCAAATACCCTGTTTATACTGCAAGCAATGCATCAAGACTTCAACAGGAAATCCGACTAAAGAATTCAGGCTTGATGAAATATATATCTGGAATGTTTACATCGGAAGACATAGGTTTTCAGAAACCTGCAAAAGAGTTTTTCTATTCCTGTGTTCAGGAGCTTTATCCTATCAGTCCCTCTGAAATTGTAATGATTGGTGATAATATTACAGCAGACATTATCGGTGCAAAAAATTTCGGTCTGAAAACTATATGGTTCAACTACAATAAAGCAGATCATGACAATTATAATTTTACCGATTATTATGTAAATGAGTTATCCGATATAAAAAAGATTCTATAAAATCAGCAGACGACCGTAATGCTACGGTCGGTCTTTTTAGTTTGAGTTACAATATCTTTATGAAGTTTCTCTAACCTTCTGAACAAGTTTTCTAAGCTCCTGCGGTTTTCTTGTTGTTATATTATCGCATCCCGAAGCTATAGCCCTTATCATATCAATTCTGTTATTCACTGTCCAGACAGAAACAAATAAGCCTTCTTTATGAAAAAGCTCAACCATCATCGTGCTCAAGTCCCTATGATGAATATTAAGTCCGCAGGCACCCGATGCTTTTACCTCATCTATAAGATCTTTTATGTACATTACATCATTTTTCTTCTTAACATCAATCTTTTTATTAAGATAGTACAATATTTCAGGAGTTGCCTCTTTCACTGCTGAAACTGTATCTGAGGTTATCCCCGTAAAAAATATCCTGTCTGTAATTCCGTATTTTTCCGCAAGTTCAACCACTTGTTTCAGATTATCTGTCTTCTTCACATCAACATTAACGCGAAGCCCCTCATATCCGGCAATAAGACAAAAAGCTTCCTCGACAGAAGGTTCGTTTCCTTTAGGCTCGTTATGAGACATAACCGCTTTGCCGTTTTTGTCAAAATATAAATCAAATTCAACTATATCGGCACCGTAACCGTAACCAACGGTCACAGCATCAAGTGAATTGTCCTTTGTTTTTTCACAGCCTGTATGTGCAGTTACGGTAAAGCCCTCAGGAAGCTGAACATTTCTCAGCATAATGTCATCAACAAGAGTCATACCGACAGATACTGCACCTGCGAGTATTCCCAATGAAAAAATTGCTTTATTTTTTAATTTCATAAAAACACCTTCCCTTTGATTTTGTTATAACAAAATTATCACAAGAGGTCAACACAAAAAAAAGAAGAGACAGAAAAACTGTCTCTCCTTATAATAGGAATCAGTCCTTGAATTCATTGCTGATAATTTCAGCAACATCATCGGCAGAGGCATTCTGCATAAGCTCTGCTTTTTTGTTTCTGCGCTCATAAAGTTCAGAATACATCTGTGTTCTCTTTGAAGCGGAAAGCGGATAGAAGAATTTGGGAACAATGCCAAGGCTTGACGAAATAATCGGGATACCTGTACCAAGAGCGAAAATCCACCACTTTGTAGCATCTGTCTGTGTTCCGATTTCCTTGCCCTGAATATAGCCGATACGCTTCATAACAATATTGTTGACACTACCCATTACAGCACCCTGAAGCTTCTGTATGATGGACATTGTAACACCTGTCATTGCCTCGGAGCGATAACCGTTTTTCCATTCACAGTAGTCCATAGCCTCGTTGCTGATTTCAGCAGGAACAACTCGTCTTAAGCCGTAAACACACATTTCAAATATTTCCTCTATTCCCATAAGAGGAAGAATTATATGCTTTTTCTGGAAATTGTTGTTAATGGAACCGATACCGAAAACAATCATCCACAACATGTCAGTCCATGCATCCTCAAATATCCAGAGAGCCTTTGTTGAAAATCTCTTTCTTAAGGGCTTAACAAAGCTATAACTTATAAACTTTACGGGGAAAGCAGGAATTCCGACGATAGTCTTCCATGTAACAGAACCCAGAACATCAATGTAGAAGTTCGTTCTGCTCTTACTGATGCTGAAGCCTGCAAGGAACTGTGAAAGCAGGTAAATAATCATCGGCTTGTTATTTATGATTGACTTTATTGAGTGCTTAACCTTGGGCTTACTGATAGTCTGAGCAACTCTTTCCTTGGAAGTCCAGAAGAAATAAACTGCAAGAGCCGCAGAAACAAGAGCACATGCCATACCAAAGCTTGAGAAAAGATAAGGAAGCTTTATATTAAGCTTCTTATTGGCAACAAGGTCATAAAGAATACCGAATATCTGCTTGGGAATATCCTCAAAAATATGAGTGACAACATTGGCAAGAGCAATCAGCCTCGATCGTTCCATAGGTGACGGGGTTATTGTTGACAAAAATCCCGATTTCGCAATTGAAGTAAAGGTTCCTGCAGTCTCCGTAATAATGGATAATGCAAAATATGTAATCAGCTTGGGAAGATAATTATCGGGAGTATCGGGGAATATAAAAGGAATCAGCCAATACCATAAGCCAAGCATAGTCAGAGGAAATTCACCGAGAAGAAGATATGGTCTGAACTTACCCCAACGGGTTCTTGTTTTTTCAACGGCAACACCGATAAATGTATCATTTACAGTATCCCATATCGTTCCGATAAGATTCTGAAGTGCAAGAAAATTAAAGTCTATCTTAACAACATCATAAATGTAACGCTCTTTGAAATCATCAATATTGAGGCTGTACGATGCGTCATTAAGAACATATGCAACAGTTTCCTTCTTGCCGACAAAGCGCCGCTCATTAAACGAGTTCGGCATTGAAAGCTCAGCTACTGCACTTTTATTTTCAGCCATTTTTACACCGCCTTATTCATAGTTATATATATTATATCATATGTTAATCTGTTTGTAAAACAATTTTTTAAATTACATAAAATTTACTTTAATTAAACATATTAATACATAACACACAACATTTTAATGGTTGTATTACTTGAAATATACATATCTATACACTATAATACAGGATATTATATATTTTTGTAAAAAAGAAGGAGAGAAGTTATGAACGCAGAATTAATTATTTTCTGTGGTTATCTTGTTTTTATGGTAACCATCGGTGTAGTATTCTTCTTTAAGTCAAAATCCTCAGGAGAAAAAGGTTATTTCCTTGGGGGAAGACAGATGGGACCTTGGGTTTCTGCCCTTTCGGCAGGTGCATCTGATATGAGTGCATGGGTTCTTATGGGACTTCCCGCATCAATATATGCTGCAGGCTTGGGACAGTCATGGATTGCAATAGGCCTTGGCATCGGTTATGCAATGAGCTGGCTTATTGAAGCCCCGAGACTCCGACGTTATTCCATTCTTGCAAATGATTCGATTACAATTCCTCAGTATCTCACAAACAGATTTCTTTCAAAAAACAAGGCACTTCAGGTTATCAGTGCAATAATTTTCCTTTTTGCATATAGCATTTATGCCGGATCATGCACCAAATCCTGCGGAACATTCTTTAACACCGTGCTTGGCACTGATGCAACAGTTACTATGTATATTGCCGCTTCAATTATTATTGTTTATACCTTCC
>JAZNRX010000084.1:0-20379 GCA_045590915.1 Acutalibacteraceae bacterium
TGAAGAGCACCAGCAAGTTCCTGATGGTCACAGCCCTGGCTGCCATCGGCTTAAATACCAGCCTTACCGATTTCAAAAAAGCCGGTCTCAAGCCTATGTTCTATGGTGTCACCATCGACACACTGGTGACCCTAACTGCCCTTGCGGTAATTTGGTGTATGGGGCTTATGTAAGAACAGAGAATCCGCGTTAATCAGTTCGACAAATTCCAATTTGTCGAGTTGAATAATGATTAGCTTTTACTGTTTTTTATACACAATACTTATCTAAATCCTCAATAGCCTTAATTTTCTGTTTCTGAATAACATGAATATATGTATTTTCAGTAACTCTTGTATCGCAGTGTCCGAGTAATTCGGACACTATTTTTATTGAGCAGCCGTTTTCAAAAAGCATTGTTGCAAAGGTGTGGCGTAGGGTATGTACACTGCGGTATTCATCTTTGGCTATAATCCCTGCATTGCGTGACATTCTTGTCAGAGATTTTCCTAAAGAAGCACCGTTAGGAGAATTGCCTTTTACTGTGGAAATAACAAGATTGTTTTCACCGGACATAGCTTTCAGTTGAATAAGAGCTTCTCTTGCTTTTCGTGACATGGGCAGCACCCGCATACTGCTTTCGGTTTTGCCGGTGTCCTGAACAATATGCTTGTATTTGCCGTTCACAGGTATATATATCGTTGACTTATTAATATCTATCAGATTCTCTTGGAAATTAATATCGTCCCAAGTAAGAGCCAGAGCCTCACCGACACGTAAACCTGTGTACATAAGCAGTATCATAATAGGTGCAAAACGATATACAGGAGCGCCGTTACTGTAAGTGCGGGAGATTTCTCGTTCAAGTCTTTGTCTTTCTTCTGAGGTAAAGTATTTGTGATTTGCTAAATCTGGCTTTATGTTTTGTGGCAGCTCAACTCCTTCAGCCGGGTTAAAGCTACAACCCGAAATGATACGATAGTATTTGTGGCAGCAGGTTATTACCTCATAAGCTTTTTTGACGGTAGAGTAGGAGAGTCCTCTTTCTGCTAAATCATTGACCATATTCTGAATGTCTTTATATTTCAGCCTGTTAATAGGAATATGCCCGATAGCAGGAATAACGTATTTTGTCAGCGTTCTCATTTTGGTGTCATATGATGAAGGCTTTAGTCTGTATTTTTCTTTGTTAAGCATCCAATTGGTAGCAAATTTATCAAATCTTAAATCGGAATCCACATTTCCTATAAGATAAAACTCATTCTTAAAAGCTTCTATTCTCTTTAAAAGGATTTCCTTTGTCTTTCCGCAAAAATTCTTTCTGTATCGTTTGCCGTTGACATAATAGCTTAATTCACTTTTCCATAAATCTTGTTTTTCGCTGTAATACGGTTTGTATGAAGATATATGGTCAACGGTTTTGTCAGTCTTCTTTGAAGCCATTGTAAAGTTCACCTCATTCAAATACAGTATTTATCCAAATCATTAATGGCTTTTGCTTTTTGCTTATTTATGACATGGATATATGTGTTTTCGGTGAACCGTACACTGCTGTGTCCTAATAGCTCGGAAATGATTTTACTGTTGTAACCGTTTTCAAAAAGCATGCTGGCAAAGGTGTGCCGTAAACTGTGTGAACCACGCCTCTGGTCTTTTTCGATTATGTTTGTATCTCTCAATAACGCAGTCAGACAGTTGTTTATTTGTTGTATACTTGCCTGATTACCTTCAGGTGTGGTTATGACATATCTGCTTCCGTCAGCCAGCTTCTTCAGTTCAAAAAGGCACCACCGTGCCTTTGTTGTCATCGGAATGTTCCTTAAGCTGCACGGTGTTTTACTTCCGTATTGAGTTTGCAGAACGGTCTTCCCGTTTTCGTTTACTGATATTGTGCTTTTGTTGATGTCAATAAGCTTTTCTATAAAGTCTATGTCCTGCCAAGTAAGTGCCGTAGCTTCGCAGATTCTCATTCCTGTGTACATCATCAGTACAATGGCAGGACCGTACCGGTAAATGTATTTGCCATTTATATCGAGTGCAAAAGCAGCTCTTTCTATGATTCTTCTTTCTTCATATCGGTAATACAATATATCTGTATTCCGCTTGTTGTTTCTGGGCAGCTCAATGCCTTCACAAGGATTGTATGCTTGTTCAGTTAACATTCGGTAGTATCTCATGCTGCCTGATATAATTGAATATATTTGCTTTATGGTTGAGTGTGCGTAACCGTTACCCAAAAGGGTGTTAATAGTGTTCTGGATATCTGTGTATTTAATCCTGTTCATTGGAATATGACCGATATAAGGGTTAAGATTATTCTTCAGATTCCTTAAACATCCGTTTAATGTGCTTGGCTTTACTTTATATCTCTTTATGTTATACAGCCAAGCGACTGTAAAATGTTCAAACTTAAGGTCAGGGGATAGGAGTATAAGCTTGTTGAAAAATATATCAGCTTTGAATTGTTCTATTTTTTCTTCTATAATGTCTTTGGTTTTGGCAGCAAATTTCTTCTGATTTCTTTTGCCGTTTATGTAATATCCTACATCGGCTTTCCAGTACAAAGTATCAGCTGTCTGATAAATGTTAATTGAACTTATCTGGTTGGTTTGTTTTTCAATGTTTGTCAATTTTACTTGCTCCTTATTTTGATTTACCGTCCAAGCTCAAAAATGCAAAAGTACAATAATTATTAGGTGGCATATTTTCCGACTTTTTCCGACTTTTTCAAATGTCATACCCCTAAAAATGGCTCTATATCAACGATTATAGCCCCTCGAAATGTAACTGCAAAACTCTGATCCCCCAGTTCAAATCTGGGTGGCGCCTCCAAAAATAATAAGTGACGGACTTATTAGGAAGCCCTGAAATCGTTGATATATCAACGGTTTCGGGGCTTTTCCTTTTTTCAGAAACTTTAATCATCGTTTACCTCAGAATCAATTTTTTTCTTCAAATCCGTGAGAAATTTTGAGAAATGAGTAAAATTTAAGGGGTTTTTACTCACTAAAATCGCACTTTTCGCACAATTTTACTCACCTTTACTCACTTCTACTCACCCTTACTCACAAAATTTTATCCCACCATCCTTTC
This sequence comes from Acutalibacteraceae bacterium, assembly GCA_045590915.1. Lineage (GTDB taxonomy): Bacteria > Bacillota > Clostridia > Oscillospirales > Acutalibacteraceae > RUG806. The sequence continues at coordinate 3,073 of JAZNRX010000084.1, forward strand.
TTTTTTTGATTAGGAAGCGTATTTATTGAAAGGTGCTGTTATTCTACACCTTTAAATTCATTAAGTCAAGAATGTCTTCTTTCAAACGATTATTTTTTTATGACAAAATCAATTCTTCATAGAATGAATAGATGGCTTATAAATGTTTTCAAGATTATTAATTTTAATTTTTCTGTTCAGAAAACTGTTTCTTTAAGTAAATCTTACATACTTTCTATGAGTTGACAAAAACCATACCGCCCGTGCCGGTACACGAAGCGGTATGGAGGTTTTAGCTTTCCTTATGCCATATGACATTACAGAACCACTCTATAGTATCGCAAAGTTTTTTACTTGCATTCAAAATTCCAAAGACATACGACAGAAAAGCAATGATGATATCAACCATCTCACTTACTCCTTCTGATCAGATTAACCCATATGGGCCGTCTTCAAAACCCGGATTAATCTCAATCGCACGAAGGAATAATCTCTTGTTTAATCTACTCGAAATAAGAAAATATGTCAACTCATATCAGAAAGCCTTCCTTGAGAGGGGAAGGCTTTTTGTTTTTTACTTTATAAAATTGTTTCGCTTAAATCAAGAGGTGAGTCTTGGTTGTTTTTAAAGTGTGCCAAAATGTAATTGTTGTTGCCGTTAAAATTTCAATCATTCTTACATATTTTCTGTAAATATGAATTAAATGTTAAAGCTAAAATGTGCAATTATTCTATTTTGATTAAAATTTCAGTGTTAATTGAATCGTTAATCATAAAAATACATATAATAAGGATGTAACAGAAAAAATTTTAATATTTCTATTCTGGAAATATTAAAACAACTTTATCTGCTACAATATAAACGAAAGAGGGAGTAATCCCTCATGTGTGGAGACACAAAAAAGCCGTGCTGGATACGGAACAGGATAAACTTCCGTAACTATTGATATCCGAAGGGATATCGCGCGTGGCGACAACGATAAAGTCGTGCTGGATACGGAACAGGATAAACTTCCGTAGCTATTAGTGTCCGAAGGGATACTGCGGCTGACGGCCAGCATAAAACACTTGGGCAGTGCGAAGTGCCGCACTGCTCTTTTTTATTAAGGATGTGTAAATATGAGCCCAAAGGATAGTTTGAAAAGCCAGAAAAAATATATAGTTAATGAAATCAAAAAATCGGCACAAATCTACAAAACTTTGCTTGATAAGACTTTTTTGATAGTTTATGAGAATTGTTGGGTAGAAGTAACCTTTTTTAAACGGAATTTTAAACATCTTACCGGAGTAAGTTCAATTATTAAATCAGCTGAAGAATTTTACAATAAATCCGTTGATAAAACTATAACAAGCCAACAAATCAGTTTTACCGCCAAACATCCGTACAGAACATGTAAAAAGAAGTTAAGTTACTTACAGTCAATTGATAATCTATTTTACAATGATGTCTTTGTTGTTGAAAATCTACATACACAATCTCTTTTTATAAAAATTGGAGTTAGCGAGTTAAATTACACAGTTGGGTTTATAGAAAATACAGATGAAAACGGAATAAAGATTAATGATATTTTAGTTCCTGCGACATTACGCATAAATGATGATGGGTTTACCCTTTCGGAAAAACAATATGAAGCAGATTTAATTTTCGTTAGAGCTAACAGTGATAAAACATATAAAGAGTTGTGCTTTAGGAATAATTTAAAGTGTACTATTCCAGATGAAGTGCTTTCTTTAATTGATAAAGAACTTATATTACAGTTATCAGAATAGAATGTTTTACTGATATCAATTTGTGAAATAAAAATATATAAGACGAACTTTGGGTCGGACAGTCGGTGGGCGACAAAAAAATCAACCATTAAGGAAGAGGAGCAGCACTGCGGTGTTACACTCTTCCTTTAAATAAATTTAGTAAGATAAATTCATTATCAATCTTACATATTTTATATGCAAGAATAGCGGTTCAATAATCCTTTGCATAAAGCTATTATCGTCACATTTGTACTTTGGAACATATACTGTGAATAGGACCTATATATTATTTCAATAGCGTCTTCTTTATTCTTTGTTATTTATAATAAAAATTTTATTTATTATTCATGTTGACATGTTCAGTATACCGTGTTATAATATCCCCAGCATTCTTAAGACAACAGGTTGAATGAATATATTTTGTAAAATCCTGTCGAGGAACTTTTCGTACGCAATATAACCAAAAGGTTATTACCGGAGGAAAGATTCCTTCGGTTTTTATTTTTGGAGTGTTAAAATTGTGGGCGAGTCAAAGGTAAAAAAAAGAAGTCATATAGATTTTAAACAATTCTTTTCATCTCTCGGTTTATGGGTTTGTGGTATAGTATTAAATTTGTTGCCAATTTCATACAAAGTGTTAGATACATGGCTTTCATCCGACGAAAAAATTGATTGGGCGTTGATATTTTGGAGCGATGTTGAATTCCTTTGTATAAATTTCAGTGTGGCGTTTTTACTTCTTTTAGAAATCTTCTTTCTAAAAGCTAATAATAAAACTATATTACGTGTTGTAGGTGGAATATTAATTGTTATTACATTGGTACTAATAATCACATATACTATTGCAATTTTCAGTTCGGGGTGGCATACACACGTTACCGCTCAAATAATGCAAATTATAAATATTTGTACTTTGTTATTAATAATTATTTTTGGAATTATATATTTTATAATTTCCGCAACTCAAACCAGAAACGAGGTTATATAATAATGTTAAATTTTGTGTTACTGTCTTTGCCAATAATGTTACTTTTAATTGGACTGTTTTTTTTGCTTTTCCAGTTATATAAAATGTTTTTTTGCAATGTTAGCTCTATAAAAGATGTTGCTTATGAGTGCTTAAATAGTGATTCTAAAAAAATTAAAGAAGTTTCAATGAAATATCGCAATAGAATTAGAGGTTCTGTTCGATTAAGTCAAGGTAGAATTAAATCAGTAGAAGAAATGCTTGATAAAGAAAAAGAAATAATATTTCCTTGATATTTTTGGAGTTGTCGATTTAGTATGAAACAATTTTTTGATGATTTTTGGACAAATTACAGTTTTATTCACAATGCAACCAAAACTTTATATATTTTATCGGAAGAATATGATGATGAATTAAGTTCGTTTATTCAACCTATTAAAGAACAAAAAGATTCCTTGGAACACATTGTAAGAGCTTACTCTCGATACACAGATATAAGCGATTCAATTAGTCAAGAAGATAAAAAGTATATAATGCAAAATTTAGACAAAGCAATTGGACATAGTTTCAGGGCGTTTTTTGACTGTGCTGATGTCTTAAGTATAATTTTAAGAGAAAAGTTAAGTCTTGAATTATCCAAATTTTCATATGCACGAATTATTGAAGTTTGGCCCGAATATGAAAACCATCGGAAGGTTCTTGTTGAAATGCCAAAAAAGATTGCGAAGTTGAGAACGACTAAAGATGTTGCGAACAGCAATGAAACAATAATCAAAATGGTTAAAGAATATAGAGAAAATATAGACAAATTATTAGTAATATACAATACCTATATGAAAGAAATTTATCCTATTGTAAATAGGTAATTCTAACAAATTGTAAAAATTAAACGAGCGACATCCGATTGGGTGCCGCTCGCTTTTGTTATTTAGGGTTTATTCAGTTGTTTCTTTGTTGTTGCCGAACTCCAAATAATCAATTTTCGCAAGAATACTATCTATTTCGCTCATGTTTTCTGAATCACAATACGCATATACCGCTGTATTTCCAACATAAATTGCAACATTGTATTTGTCCATAGAATTTAAGAAGTACAAGCTGTAATTCTGACTGTGATGAGATATTTCATTTTTTTGCCAAGAGTTGTATTTCTTTGTAATCTTTTGATAAGCTTGCGAATAAATATTTTCAGCGCTATTTGAGTTATTGAATTCAAAAAATTCAAAACTTATATCGTTGTGCAAAAAACCAACACATTTATTAAGACTGTTTTGAAAGCTCACATCAGATTGATGATAAAGTTCAGTATAGTCCTCTGGTTCATATCCCTGTAATTCAATAAGACTCCACACTTCATCTGATGTTGCAGGTGTTTTGGGTTCTGAATGTAATGTTATAAAACAAAATATAAAAAATGCAATAAAAAAAGCTACTACTCCTAAAGCACCAACTAAACTTTTGGTGCTTACACTGCTTGTATAAGCAGGCTTTTGTTTTGAATACTTGCTCAATACGTTTCATTCCTTATCTATTGTTAAATTTGAACGGTTATTTTGCTATCCAGAAAGGTAGAAAGAACAAACCTATGCCAAATGTGACAAGTATTGTTTGCCACCAATTTAGCTCGGTTTCTACTATCCAAGAATAGCTTCCTCCATCTTCAAGGTAAGCACGAACTGTTGCTTCACCGAGCTTATGGCCGGTAACAATACCATCGCTATCTACAGTAACTACATCTTCGTTACTACTTTCCCAACGAACAATATTTGCAATTTTCGGTATATTATCCGCAAACGAAATTGTTGCATCTCTTTTGACAGCATAGTTTTTGATTTTCAAGTCCTGCTCATAGGTAGTTTCATATCCGGTTTCATTAGACACAGAGACAACAACCTTATAGTTTCCTGCATATTGTGGACGGTAAGTAAAACTGTTTGTAACCGAATCCTCGACAGAACATCGAACAGTATCATTTTCATAAACATAGAAGGACCACAGATACGGTTGAGCTTCTCCATCGGTCTGTATGTCAAATTTAAGCGTATTACCGGTTTTTCTTATTCCGTCAACAGAAACCGCATATATCTCAAGATCTGATGGCACAAACCTTGCCTCTAATGTCCGATTGGAATTAACAGATAATTCTATTTCCGCAGGAACACCGACAAGCAATTCGCCGTTTTCATACCAACCCTCAAACAAATATCCCGGTTCGGGTATTGCCTTAATTGTGGCTTTAGAGTCATTTATATAGGTTCCCGAACCGCTTACTGTTCCGCCTGTTTCTGCATTAAGTGTAACGGTATAGTCAGGATACAAAGCGATTGAATTATCATTATTGCCGTAATTTGACTCGTAAGAATCCGTTTCTGCATAAATATAATACAACCTTGCTTTTTCGGAAACGCTCGAATCTAAAGAGCTTTCTTCAATTTCAAATGCAACTTCTGTATTTGTGCCGAATTCAAGAGCAGAAATAGTTTGAGTATAAAGTAATTCTCCGTTTATTCCTTCGCTATACAAGTTTACGGTTGCTGAATCAATAGTTTCAAATCCGTCGTTTAAAACTGATACAGTAAGGTTTCTGCCTGTTTGAGTTCGAGTTTCTGTGACACTTTGTATAACCAAATCGGAAAATCCCATAGAAAATACAGTATTATTGTCTTCTAAGTTTGTATCTGTTTGTCCGATAGGAAGGATAGTAATACTATAATCAGATTTGGTTATTTCAGAAGGTACAGTAAACGGAATTTTGATTTCGGCAGTTTCACCGGGCTGTAACAATTGCTCAACTGTTATAGTTTCAATGGAATTACCAGCATTGTCGCTGATAGCAACTTCAAAAGAATTAACAGCTTTTGAACCGTTATTATATACATCGGTAATTAAAGTTATTTCTTCGCCGGGCAATACGTCAGAATCGGCAACAGCGATAGGGTCAACATAAATATCACAGATTTCCACAACAGGTTTTTGAATTAGGCTCAATGCACCGTAGGGTAAGCCGTTTTCATCAGGTTCGGCCAAATAATCAGCATAACAATAGGCTAATTCAATTTGACCGTCTGACATCATACAGACATCCCAACCACGTACAACACCGTTCGCTCGTTCAATCGGTAAAAATCCACTGAATGTATCTGTTTCTGAATTATAATCTGCACCAAAGAAGACCATACCGGTATCATCTTCGTATTCCCAAACAATAGATTTATTACCGTTTTCGTTACCGATAATTTCAAAATCCGCTATATCATTTGAAATGTTATCAAGCACAACAGTTTTGGTAGAGACGTCTCCGTTAACTATACGAACAATTGAGTTGTCCGTAAACCAATAAAGTTCGTTGTTGTAGAACTTGGCGGAATAATCATAAAGACTATCGTTGGTTAACTGTGTTATTTGGTTTCCTGCAATATAATAGACTTCAATATCGTTTACTGTGGTTGTGTCTGTGCTACTCTTTGCTGTGTAAGCAACAACATTTTCGGAATTAACATATGAGGTATCTATATTGGTAACCACAGAAAGGTTTGTCGCAAGAGTTTCAACATCATTCCAAGAATTTTCAACAAGCTGCTTTCTGTATATTGAATTTGTTCCAGATAATCCAAAGACATCATTCTCCGAGTTCTGCTGCCAAACAACAGAAACATTATCTCCGGAAGAAACTATCTTATGGCTCATTTCGTAATCTTGATTGTTATTCGTAATTGTTGCAGCGTTACTGAAATTTGTGCCGTCCCAATATATGTATGACAGGTCAATTGCGGTAGCAGTTTCGTTTAATGTCGCACCTTCTTCAAATATAGTTGAAGCATTTTGCCACAGAATATGTACACCGCCATTTGCATCAGTGCAGATTTTAGGTTCAAAGTCTGCTGTATCGTCATCAGCTATTGGAAGAGGAGAGCTCTATGATGTACCGTCATAAATACTGTACATAAGCATTGTGTCGTTTTCAGCGATACGGTTGGGAGCACTGTCTATGTAAACCATAAATATTTTTATTGTCGCTAAGGTTTACTATTTGTGGTTTGGCATATACCTGTATGCTGCTTTTGAAAACATCGGAAGCATTAGCAAATGTAATCATATTTGTTGGTGTAATTAACTTCAGATCATTTAAAGACAGCGACATCACTTGCTGATTTTCTTCTTTTTTAGGATATAGCTGTCTGTCAACAAATCTGAATTCTTCTCTACCATGCCAATTTAACGCAGTATATTCAAGAAATACAGGTGCACTCAAGTTTGCTGTAAAAGACTCATTAAAAGATTTAAAAGGAAATCTGAATCCGAATTTTAATTCGCCACCAACTCCAGCATACGCACTGGCAACATATGCATTTAATCCAGCACTTAAACTTGGTTTCAAAGCTAATGCTAAATGTCCACCCAAATCGCATTTCTCAATATTATCTTCTCGTAAAATATAACCTAAACCACCTTCAATAGAGCCTTCAATTGCAAATCGCAAAGTGAGTGTAGGAATAGCAGCAATAGGATATCTCCAATTTGCAGAAGCTGAAGCTATTATTCCCATCTCTCCGCTTTTTAAAAATGGTTTATCACCATCAAAAGAAATAGTCATATAGCCCACCATATATCCATTTGTGGAGATTCCTAATTCAAAACCTCTATCATATAAACACCCTTTTATATCTTTAAATCGACGCTTGAATTCAGGATTATCAATACCTGAATAAGCGTTTTTTATTGTTGAAACCATTTCCTTAACTTCAACAAAAGCTTTAGTGAATTTTTCTCCGGTTGGTTTTTCTCTAATTCCGTATCTTTGTTGCGAATATTCATAAATATCTAAACCAATTATTACATTCAGTTCGTTTTCTTTATAATCAAATTCTGTTTCTATAACCAATTTATCTTTCGGCAATGAGAAGTCAATATTAAAAGCAAAAAGCTCGACTTCTTTTCCCATAATGGTTACAACCGGTCCATGAAGCGTATCATTATAAGTTTCTTCTTTAGCAAAAGAAATTTCTTTCTCGTTAACAACATCTAATTTTGATACACCTAAATCTCTACCAGAAAACCCATCTTTATCAATGCTTATTTTGCCACTTCCAGTGCCTATTGATACTGTTGCGAACTGGTCAAAAGCCCAATTATCGGGCATAGTAAAACCGAGATTGCCACTATATCCGTAGGATAAATCGCTGACAAAACTACTGCAAGCATAACCTTCGTTTGATACTCGAGTACAAGTATTTCTCGCCGAATATATACCAGCTTTATAAATGCTGTCTTTCATTACCTCATGTATTTTTGCAAAATAAGGAATAATAATATTGGTTACATTACTATCCATAGCATCAACATCAGCAGCGAAATAAATAATTGTATCGCGAGGAACTCCAAGTTTTGAAGCAGCTTCTATTGCTGCATATGCATCTAAAGTTCCTTGTTCTTCAGTAAAGTAAGTTAGATCATCTCCGCTTGTTTGATATATCGGGAAGAATCGAAGGCCGGTATCAAAAATTATTTGAGCTTCTTCTCTGGTAATATCTTTATCAAGACCTCCGGGAACTTTTGTTAAATACCTTCCTACATATCTGTAACCATTATCATATAAAGTTTTTGCTTTTTCTGCTGTCAATTTTGTTGCACAGTCGCAAGCAAGAGCTGATCTGCTTTTGTTGCCGTAACTAACAAATAATGACATCCAAGTGTTTATATCCGCTATACCTGTTTCAGGTATAGCTTGGGATCTTTGAAATTGTCGTATAGCATTTTGAGTTTGTGAATCGAAAACTCCATCGCAAATGCCATCACCGAATCCGTTAACGAAAAGTGTAAACTGAATCAATTCTGTAAAATTTGCAATATCAGCATTGCTGTAATACTCACCATTATAATTTCTTGCTGCGTTAGAGTTTCGTTTGTAAGGAATTTCAGGACAGTGAGCTTTGGTTTGTTCACCAAAAGTGGTAGTTAGTTCAGCTGTGCGTCCCTCTAAAGCTTGTAAGACTTTTATAATTGCCCTTTGAGTATTTGCACTAAATATACCATCACAAGGCATTATACCAATATATCGTTCGTATTTTCTATTGAATTTTTGCTGTGCAGTTCGTATTTGAGGTTTAGGAGCGAACGAAGTTCCCTCTAAAAGTACAAAAGCATCCATAGAAAGTAACGCTTTCATAATATTTAATGTAACAACGCCGTCCGGATTTTCGAGACCTGCATCAGTTTTTAATTGTATTATAGAATTTTCCATTGCCTTGTCAAACACGGCTTTAACTATAACATCATCATTTAGCTCATCATATGTCAAATTCTCATAGCCACCGCTATAACCTTTGCACCAAAGTGCACCTTGAAGTATTACAAATTTATTATCAGTTACTCCTTCTTGTGGATAAAGGATATTTTTTTGATAAGCTGCACTTGTGGCGGGACCAAAATTTTTTGTTACAGGAGAAATGCCAAGTTCATGCTGAAGTGCTTGTATAAGAGCTTTAACAGTATCGCCTCTGTTTTCACCGTCTTCTTCAATGATTTCGTAACCTGTAACAGTTTTATATGTTTTGTTCAACCAGCGTTGAGTGAGGTATAGTTTATCGTCACCGGGTAAATCCACAGTTGCTGTCATTATATCACTTTCGTCACCATTATAATAAACATCTTTATTACTTGTAACTGAAATGATATTTGTTTCGGAATTTGAGTTTTGAGATACTGCTAAATCATCTTGATTTTCGATAATAAACTGAGCATTGCTTAAAGCTTCAGCTATTTCTTCATCTGAAACAGGAACTGATTCTTCAATTGCGGCAGATATTATGGAAGAGCTCGATGTTCCTGATAAAACATTTATAACACATAATATAACAGCTATGATTCTTAAAAACCATTTTTCAGTTTTTGTCATAATAATTGTACATCCTTTCTTTGAATTTAACAAGAGTGTAAATTCGTTTAATAACGAACTGTCTTTAAAACTTGTTCAATACCGTCCTTTTCGGTAACAGGGGCTGACATCTCAATTACCGATGAGTTTATAAGAAGAGTGCAGTAATAGGTGTTTGAATTTTCTACTTCTAATTTGCTGTAAGCAGTTGTGCTTTTTGTACTTTGATAAGCAATATCGCCGCTACAAGTCAAATCAAATCGTAGTTTGTTAAACTCTTTTGTTGCTTCAGATTTGTTGTCAAATGACTGTACCTTGATAACTGCAGTATCCCTCTTGTAAATTGTTCCGTTTTGTGTGCTCTCTGATGTAAAACCTGATGAGATTAAATGCTCTTCAAGATCATCAGCAGATAATGGTTTCTTTTTCTTTGGAAACCCTAATGCAAACCATACAAGAAATGCCATTACTGCGGTGAAAATTACGCCTTGAAGGGCAGGTGAGGGGATATTGGGTGTGGTTAACACCTTCCACCACATCATCGCCGACGCTGTAATTCCCAAGAGAATCACCAAATATTTCTTCCATACCATTTTGAACATACCTCCCCAAAATGTATTTTTATTATGAGTTGACTCTAAACAACTCACAATAATTAAATTTGTCGCCATAATATATATGAAAAAAACGACAAAAAGTTACTCGGATTTTTTAATATTTATATTTTTCTGCGTTTTTCACATACATCAAGTCTCTGATTTGTTGAATTTTACTGTCCTTAAACATAAAAAAGAAGTTATCGCAAATTGCGATAACTTCAATGTTTAAATAGTTAGTTACTTATTATAAGGTTTTGGTTTCTTTTTCAATTCGATAATATTTTATCTTATCTTCAAAAATGAATTTGCTTTTGCATTTGTATGACATTCCCAGCAATACAATATTTATCAAGAGGGTTATGAGCAATATGGAAATAGAAAATATTTTTATATTTAAAATGTTATAATTCAAAAAGAAAACAATCAATGCCAGTATTATTCCAACTACTGATGTAATGCTTCCAATTTTATAAAACCACTTTTCCTTTTTTCGTGGGCAGCCATTTCGTTTTTGGGAACATCAAATAAAACGTTGTCATTAAACAAAGGTTCGCTTTTTTCTAATGCCTGTTTCATAGCATAAGCTTGTAAGCTGTCTTTAAATTTCTCTTCTTTTTCTGTGTTGCCATTAAATACATCGTTTTTAGCAACACCCCAATCGCATATGCCTTTTATTACTACACATGGAATACCAGTAAAGTATGAAACCTGAAAAAGACCGCTGCCTTCCATTTCTCCACCAATAATTTCATCATTTTCAGTATAAGCTGTACATATTCTGTCTTTTTCTTGTGCAGAAGACATTACTGAACCTCCGGATAATATGCCTCCATATAGCACATGTTCATCCGAAAGGAAACCATTAGCGTTGCACAACCTTACATCAAGCCAGTGATCAATGCATTTATCTTGTGCTCTGTTTGGTTTTATTTCTTCATGATCTCTTTTGTTTTCTGCATACGGAAAAATATGTTTAGACACAAGTACATCACCCAATTTTTGGGTTTTATAATCAATTCCAAACGCAACGCCAAGAGCAATAATGACATTTGGATTAACATATCTTAATGCTTCGTATACTGTAGTGATTGTTCCAAAGTCCTTATTGGAACCAGATTGGTATTGATGAACATGGGCAACCCAATAACTACCCCATCTAAAAATATAATAGGAGTTAGTTCCGTGAATATATCTTAAAATTTTGTTTTTTGGGTTTTTGTTAATTATATACTGATGCAATACGGCTCTTTCAACAGGATTTGCAGTTACAATCAGTATTTTACACCGTTTTAAATAATGAAGTTTACTCGAATCTAAATTTTTCATATTTTGAGCAATGAAGCTTTTGGAATCACCATTTTTATATAAACCATAAGCTTCTTTTAATAAATTTTCATGCGTAGCGTGAAAATCTTTCAATGACTGAATAACATCACATTCATAACAGGTGTATATTTTTTTATCTTTATTACAATTACTGCATATTGAAACCATTGTATTTTGCTGTCGCGGTGTGGCGTTTACGCCAGCTTCGTGATTTTCAATTCTCTCATAAGCTTCTGTTAAAAAAGTTTTCCAATCTTCGTTTGAATATTTCATATTTTTCGCTACTTTCTTTTTATATAATTGTAAGATATAGAAAATTTTGGTATAAACATTGAACTTTAATGTTATAGTTTTGGTTTGGTTAAAATATTAATCAAATGTTGATAATATTAAAGGTAGAATAGATGATATACTTTTCAAGCAGTATTATATGAAAGATTTTTTTGTGACTGCAGAAAAAGAATTTTATTTTTTAAGAAATCTAATGTGGATAGATCAAAATTTTCGATTAAATAATTACGCAAATAATCTCGAGATATATTTCTGCCACATTGGCATTTAAGATATCTGCAAAGGCTCTCGATCTGAAATTTTCCGCAGATTATTGATAAATTCTTCTCTTCAGTGTCTCCAATAAAATTTTTATCTATTTTCTCTTTGATTTCTGTTTCAATTGAATCTATAGATTCAATTTTATTGCTAGTCTCTGAACGATATTTAGACATGCTTTCTACGATCAAATCACCATTATCGTCAAGAAAACTTTTAATGGCAACCCCGACATTTGGTGTTGTAGGACTATGCTTTTTTACCAAAGCGAACAAAATAAATAGAGGAACCATTGTGCTGCAGAAATTGTGCCTCCAATTATCAAATTTAACTAAGTTATTGGCTTCTTCTCGTCTTATTCTCAAATACATTCTCACAAATTTTATTACTGCTTCTTTAGAGCAGTAATAACTTTCAATGTTATATCTCGATAGATAAATAACATTAGGAGAGTTTACTTTGCAGTCATCCCAAATGTTATCAAAATCCCCATCAACAATATAAATATTTGTTTTTTTCTCACTATCAATTATTCCTTTTTCGTAAAAAGCTTTTATTACTGCATCTTTTCCACCTAAGGGAAAAACACTGAATAGATTTATTTCATTATTAAAGAGTCTTTCGAAAATATCCTCGTATTCATATTCTTTTCCTATATCTTCAACATATATGTTTATATTATTAAAGTCTGATAGAAACAAGACTCTGTTTGATAACCCTTCGTTTGAATAATTTAAACCTTCAATATAATCGTTCATATGTTTGCCCTCCCATTTTAGCTTTTGTTGCTATTTACTGTTTTTTTCAATTTTACTGCTTTGCTGGAATAACGACTAATAATTTCGGGAGAGTGTGTAGCAAAAATAAACTGAATTGATTTATTTACGTCTTTAATGGAATCTACAAATATTTTTTGCCATGCTAAATGTAAAGAAGCTTCTGGTTCATCGATTATGTAAATTCCTTTTTTATCTAACGGCAAGCCAAAAATCAAACATGCAAAAATAATAATTATTTGTTTTTCTCCGGAAGACAGGTTATAGAGGGACAATGTCCTTTCTGGAAAGTCTGATTCGACAGTAATTTTTCCTTCGTTGTCAATTGAGATTCTCTTTTTGTCTTCAGTTGCTTCAAAAAATTTATTTACTATTTTCAAAAAATTTGTAACAGGCATTCTGTTTTTTTCTTTTTCTTTTTCTATTGTTTGTGCTTGCGAAGCGATTTCTTTAATTCTTGTGAATTCCAAATTCATCAACAGAAAGTCAACGGTAACATCATCGTTAGTTTTGCTTTTTTCAAAAGCTTCTTTATATCTTACAAAAAATTCTTCTACGCTTTTTCGAGTATCTTCATTCCATTCTCCAATGGATTTTAAAAGCTTTATATATTCATTTTTGTTTTTATCAACATTGGAAATAGACTGAGAACCTTTAGTTTCAAATGCATCATTTATAGCATTATAACCGTATCTATTTGCAACTTTTAAAGAAGATGTAAAGATATCGCTTCTAAAGCGAGCATTTATTGATAACTCCGATGAATTTATTCTCATATAACCGTTTCTAACAATTTCTTCAACATAGTGAAGCGAATCGTTAAGATAATTTTTATTAATAATATCTTTTTCAGAATAGAAAGATGATCTTCTTCGCATAAAATTCCGTTCAGAGGCATTCGTTACATTTTGAGAATTCCTACTCAAAGGCAAATAAATATAGTTGAATTTATCTTTAAGGATAGAAGGACTTTCATACATATTCATAAAACGTCTTTCAAATGCAATTTCATCGTCATCTCTTGAATAAAGCTCTATATCCTCTATTTCTTCTTCGATCTCATCTTCTGACAAAAGAACGACATATGCATTATCTTTCTTTGATATTGTTATTTTTTCAAAGATTTTTTTATTAATAGAATAAGTTAAAGTTATTTCTGAAAATTTATACGAAAATAAGTTGTATATTTTTCCTGTAACAATGGATGAGACTATATTTAATATTGTTGTTTTTCCGCAACCGTTTTCGCCATAAATAAAGGTAAGATCTTCGTTGAAGTTTATAACATAGTTGTAAATGCCATGTAGGTCTTTGATTTCAAGTTTCTCAATAAACATATTTTTTCCCTCCAAATAAAAAATCATTTTGTTACCTCCTGCTAATTAAATATTATAATAATACAATTTAGCAAGAGAAAAATCTGTTTGTTGTTGTCATAAATAAATTGCTACTGACAATAAAAATTTATATCTCCTCAATTGTTGAAATAAATTCTCTTTATATATGACGAAAATGATTAAAAAGTTACGCAAAAACTCTAAAAGTTATTTAATTCTACTTTTTTTACAATCTAAGTTGCTTTAATTTGTGCATATTTACAATATATAACGAAAAAAACCGTATTGAATTAAATTTCAATACGGTTTTAAGTTTGATTTTGATTATGTATAAATAGTTTGAATAGCTAATTACAATACTTGTCCAAATCCTCAATAGCCTTAATTTTTTGCTTTTGTATAATATGAATATATGTGTTTTCAGTAACCCTTGTATCGCAGTGTCCGAGTAATTCGGACACTATTTTTATTGAGCAGCCGTTTTCAAACAGCATTGTTGCAAAGGTATGCCTGAGCGAGTGAGCTCCACGGGTTTCATGTTTATCTATAACACCTGCGTTTTTGCAAATTCTGGTTAGTGATTTTCCTATAGAAGCTCTTGTAGGGGTTCTGTTGTTTACCGTGGTTATGACAAGGTTGTTGTCATTGGACATTTCTTTAAGTTTGATAAGTGCTTCTTTTGCTTTATTGGACATTGGCAATACACGCATACTGCTGTCAGTTTTAAGATTATTTTGTATGACTACTTCATACCTTCCGTTAACAGGAATATATACAGAAGACTTGTTTATATCAATCAGGTTTTCTCTGAAGTCTATGTCATCCCAAGTGAGAGCCAACGCTTCACCAATTCGTATTCCGGTATAGAGCAGTAAGATGATTACAGGTGCAAAACGGTAAACCGGAGCACCGTTACTGTAGGTTCTTGAAAGTTCTTCTTCGAGCTTCTGCCGTTCTTCAAAGGTGAAATAGTTATGTTCGGCTAAATCAGGCTTAATATTTATTGGCAGTTCGATTCCTTCAGCAGGATTATAGCTTTGACCGCTGATTGATCTGTAATATTTGTGACAACAGGTGATAACCTCATATGCTTTTTTGACAGTAGAGTAGGAGAGACCCCTTGCTGTTAAATCGTTAACCATGTTCTGAATATCTTTATGTCTGATTTTGGCAATAGATATGTGACCTATTGCCGGAATGACATATTTGGTTAGTGTTGACATCTTTGTATCATAAGAACCGGGTTTGAGTTTATACTTTTCTTTTGTAAGCATCCAGTTCAGAGCAAAGTTGTCAAACCGTAAATCAAGGTCGCAACAGGTGCGAAGATTCAGTTCTTCTGTAAATTCTTCGATTCTGTTGATTAGTATTTCGAAGGTTTTACCGCAGAATGTTTTTCTGTGTTTGACTCCATCAATGGTATAAGCTATATTTGTTTTCCATATTTTGTCTCTCTCATAATAATAAATGTTTTCACGTTTTATAGAATTGTTTACTTCTTGTGAATTATCAATTTTCAATTAATCACATTCTTTATTTACAATATAGATCTATATCGGATATAGCTTTTGCCTTTAGTTTATGAATGATGTGTATGTAAGTGTTTTCTGTGAACCTTACGCTGCTATGGCCTAAAAGTTCTGAAATGATTTTGCTGTTACAACCATTTTCGAAAAGCATTGAAGCGAATGTGTGTCTCAGACTGTGAACAGTACGATGTTCGCCACAACCGATTATCCCTGAATTTTTGAGCAGTCTATTGAAACATTGATATAAGTTAGTTGGATTGACTTGATTGCCGTTGCTGTCTGAAATAACATATGTGCTTCCCTTGGAAAGCTGCTTTAATTCAATAAGACACCAGCGAGCTTTTGCTGTCATAGGTATATATCTGAGACTGCATGGTGTTTTGCCGCCTTTCTGTGTTATAAGTTCTATTTTACCGTTTTCATTCGTTCTTACACTGCTCTTATTAATATTAATAAGCTTATCGAAAAAATCGATGTCTTGCCAAGTCAGAGCAATGGCTTCGCAGACACGCATTCCGGTATACATTAACAGAACAAGTGCCGGTCCGTATCGGTACATTAAGTTTCCGTTGTTATCGGTTGAAAAAGCTGATTCTTCAAGAAGCATCCTTTCGTCTCTAAGCAGATAACGCGGATCAGGTTTCCTTGGTTTTGGCAGAGTTATTCCTTCGCACGGATTTGAAGCTTGTTCAGATATAATGCGATAATACCTGAAACTTGCAGATATATTGAAAAATACGCTCCTTACTATAGAAGGGGAGTATCCGGTATCTGTTAGTTTATTAATGAGGTTTTGAATGTCAGTATTTTTTATGTCACAAAGCGGTATGTGACCAATGTGAGGTTGTATGTATTGTCTGAATATGAATTGAGTTTTATTAAATGTTTGTGGCTTAACTTTATTCTTTTTAATTTTTTCTAACCAAACCGTAAAAAAATTTTCATAACGTATGCTGTTTGAAAGTAAAATTAATTCATTCATGAATGTTTCGGTAACGAACTTTTCTATTTTTTCTTCTATGATTTCAATGCTTTTTCCACTGAAATATTTTGTGTATCTTTCGCCGTTTTTGCAGTAGATTACATAGTTCGAAAGACTCTGACCTCTTGACCCAATTCTGGGTTTAGATATTGAATAAATTTTATTTTTCTGTTTTTCGAAATTTGTCATAAGTATACCTTGAATAATTAGATTAAATTTGATAAAAGTACAATAATTTTGTGGTGCTTTTATAGGGGAACTTTTGAGAAATTTTGAGAAATATCGAGGAAAATTTAGCTTTGGTGCTTGGAAAATGGCTCTGTATCAACGATTTTTGAGCTCGGGAAACCCGGCTGCAAAACTCTGATCCCCCAGTTCAAATCTGGGTGGCGCCTCCAAAAAATCCGACAAGTTTCGACTTGTCGGATTTTTTTATCCAAGCCGACAGGCTTGGTATATCATCACACGAAGTGTGCATAACTGTCGGCTTGATGATATACAATGCTTCGCATTGATTTTTTGACACCCGCACCTGTTGTAATTATTTTTTTGATGTGTTATAGTTATTATACAACAAAAATATTAAGGAGTTGAAACAATACGAAAAAACTGATATCTGTAATAATGTTGGTTTTGT
>JAZNRX010000085.1:0-15127 GCA_045590915.1 Acutalibacteraceae bacterium
ATGGCAGCATCCAAGTATCCCCTTTGTCTGCAGCGTTAATGACAATATTCTTTGTTCTTTTGGGTATAACTGTTGGCGTGTTTGTAGGATCGCTCCTTTTGGGGAAAGGGAAACTTGTTTCAATTTGGATTCCGTCGATTGTTGCTTCGGCAATGACACTTCTTATGTATCTAGGCGAAATGTTCTTGCTGAACGGACATTTATATAGCTTTGGTACAGGATTTGTTTTTGAGAGTATTCCCGGAATCGTCTTTGCTCCTATGGATATAATAATTGTTTTTACATCTGGATTGACAAATTTTATTATTTGCTATTTTTTGAATTATAAAAAAACCACCTGAAGCATAATTACGGTATATTTCTTCTTAATTTACAGATACTAACATCACAATTTGTAATTTAAGGAGAAAGATATATGAAAGCAACAGGAATTGTACGCCGTATAGACGACCTTGGTCGCGTTGTTATTCCGAAAGAGATCCGCCCCACTATGCGAATCCGTGAGGGAGATCCATTGGAAATTTATACTGATATTGACGGTGAGGTAATTTTTAAAAAATATTCGCCTATGGGTGAACTTGCAGAGTTTACAACTCAATATTGCGAAGTGCTTTTTAAGGCAATTTCTATGCCTGTTCTGATAACAGACAGAGACCATGTTGTCTGCAGTATGGGTGTTACAAAAAGGGATGCTGTTGACAAGAGAATTACTGCACATCTTGAAAAAATTATGGAAAACCGTTCAACTTATATTTCGACATCCGTTGATAATAATCCGTTAAAGCCTGTGGACGGACTTGATAAGAATGCGTGTATTGCAGTTCCCATAATCGGTAATGGAGATATATCCGGTTGTGTAGTGGTTCTTTTTAATGATAAGTATGAATTACCGACAGATGCTGAAATTAAGCTTGCTGAGGTTGCTGCTCAGTTCTTAGGCAAGCAGACGGAAGATTGATTAATTGCACAAAATACTTGACAATTATTGGGAAATTTGATAGGATATTCTTAATAAAATGTCCTTGAGGGAGTAGTTTGCGCAGATTTGCGTGATATGTCAACATCATGGCTTTTTTAGTCTGGCATATCTTAATTGACGAGACTCACAGACAGTTGATTGCTGTGCTGAGTCAAATTTTGCTTCGGCACAAAGAATTGGTGTCGGAGTTTTTTTTATTTTTTTCTCGGGATGTTTGAATATTTAGAAAAGGAGTTTTCCGAATGAAGTACTATTTGGAGAATGTTGAAAATGTATTTACAGAAGTACAGTCAACACCTCAGGGATTAAGTTCCGCTGAAGCACAGAAGCGTGCTGAAAAGTACGGCAAAAACAAGCTTGCAGAAGCTAAGAAGGATTCGTTGATCAAAAAGTTTTTTGATCAGATGAAGGATCCTATGATAATTATTCTTATTGTTGCTGCTGCCATTTCTGCCGTTACTGAGTATATTGAGGCAACCGGTGCCGGACACAGCTTTTTCCCTACAGATACTCTTATTATTCTTGCTGTTGTTATTATTAATGCAGTTCTTGGTGTTATGCAGGAAAGTAAGGCTGAAAAGGCTGTTGAAGCTCTTCAGAAAATGTCTGCCGCAACAACAAAAACTCTCCGTGACGGTAAGGTTGAGGTTATAAAGAGTGAAGACCTTGTTGTCGGTGATGTTATTCTTCTTGATGCAGGTGATGCTATACCCGCTGACTGCCGTATCTTTGAATGTGCAAGCATGAAGATTGAAGAAGCTGCACTGACAGGTGAATCTGTTCCCGTAACAAAGCTTGTTAATGCTCTTATGGGTAAAAAAGAGAATGATGAAATCCCTCTCGGTGACCGTAAAAACATGGCATACATGGGCTCAACTCTTGTATACGGACGCGGTAAGGCAGTTGTTGTAGCAACAGGTATGGATACTGAAATGGGTAAAATTGCCAATGCTATTTCACTTGCCGAAGAAGGAAAAACTCCTCTTGAAATCAAGCTTGAGCAGCTCTCAAAAATTCTCACAAAGCTTGTTCTTGCAGTATGTGTAGTTATTTTCGGTTACAATATAGCAATGTACTTCATAAGCGGAAGTGATGCTGAATTCTATACTGTTGCACTTAATTCATTCATTACTGCTATTGCTCTTGCAGTTGCCGCTATTCCTGAAGGTCTCGTTGCGGTTATGACAATCGTTCTTTCAATTGGTGTTACCAATATGTCAAAAAAGAACGCAATTATCCGAAAAATGAATGCAGTTGAAACTTTGGGCTGTACTCAGATTATCTGTTCGGATAAAACCGGTACACTTACACAGAATGTTATGACTGTTGTTGACCACTATGCAGAAGATGATAAGCTTCTTGCAACTGCAATGGCTCTTTGCACAAATGCAGAAGTTGAAGCTGACGGTAAGAGCACAGGCGAACCCGATGAAGTTGCTCTTATAAACTATGCAAGTACATTAAATCTTAAGAAGGCAGATCTTGTTGCCAATGCACCCAGAGTCGGAGAGGTTCCTTTTGACTCCGGAAGAAAAATGATGAGTACCGTTCATAATGTAAACGGTGTGTTTACACAGTACACAAAGGGTGCTCCCGACGAAATTCTTAAAAAGTGCAACCGTGCTCTTATTAACGGTGAAGTTGTTGATATGAATGACTCAATCCGTACTAAAGTATCTGAAGAAAACACAAGAATGGGTAATAAGGCTCTTCGTGTGTTCGCTGTTGCTTATAAGGAATATAATACTGCTCCCACAGTTTATGAGTCAGCCGAGCTTGAAAATGATATGATTTTCATCGGACTTACAGGTATGATTGATCCTGTTCGTCCCGAGGTTAAGGATGCTATTGTTGAGTGCCGCGGAGCCGGTATTACTCCCATTATGATTACAGGTGACCATATCAATACCGCCAAAGCAATCGCAAGAGAGCTTGGTATTCTCAGTGATGACTCTCAGGCTATGATGGGTGCCGATATTGATAAGTATTCCGATGAGGAATTTGAAAAAATCGTTGAAAATGTTTTTGTATATGCACGTGTTCAGCCTGAACATAAAACAAGAATTGTCAATGCTTGGAAGAATAAGGGCTATGTCACTGCAATGACAGGTGACGGCGTAAATGACGCTCCTTCAATTAAGAGTGCCGATATCGGTGTCGGTATGGGTATCACAGGAACCGACGTTACAAAGAATGTTGCTGATATGGTTCTTACAGACGACAACTTTGCAACAATCGTTGCTGCAGTAGGCGAGGGCAGAAGAATTTACGATAACATCCGTAAAGCAATTCAGTTCCTTCTCGGTTCAAACCTTTCAGAAGTTATTTCAATTTTCTTTGCAACAATTATGAGCTTTACTATTCTTGAAGCTCCTCATCTTCTTTTCATTAACCTTGTAACTGACAGTATTCCTGCTCTTGCTCTCGGTCTTGAAAAGCCTGAGAATAATATTATGAGAAGAAAACCCAGAAGCAAGAATGACGGTATTTTTGCAGGCGGTCTTGGTTTTGACTGTGCATATCAGGGTGTTCTTGTAAGTATTCTTACTATTGCCGCGTTCTATATCGGTGAATTCCTTGAAACAGGACATCTTGTTTTCAGAAACATTCCCGATAGCTCTGAAGGTATGACAATGGCATTCTTTACAATGGCTATGTGTGAGATCTTCCACTCCTTTAATATGCGTTCACAGAGAGGTTCTGCTGTTGCAATGGTATTTAAGGGACACCATAATGTTGCACTTTACGGTGCTATGATCGGTTCATTCCTTCTTACAACAGCTGTAGTTGAAATAGACTTCCTTTCAAATCTCTTCGGATTTGCTCATCTTGACCTTAAGGCATATCTTATTTCCCTTGGTCTTTCAGTTCTTATTATTCCTATTGTTGAAATTGTTAAGATTATTCAAAGAACTACTTCTAAAAATAACGATTAAAATAAAAATCGGAGCTGTGAAAAACAGTTCCGATTTTTTTCTTATTCAAGAATATTTGAAGTGATATAATCTATATTCCATTTTGAAAGGTTTTCTCCTGCTTCCTTGTCATCGCAGGTCCAACAGTTTACTTCTATACCGTTATCGTGCAGGAGTTTAATTCGTTCTTCTGTCAGTGCCTTATAGTGAATATCAAGGTCAAATCTGTGTTCACTAAGCAGCGTTGGAAGCTCATCCGAATAATCATCAATAAGGAACTGAACCTTTTGATTTGGATAAATTTCGCGTAATTTTACAAGATTATTGAAAGCAAAGGATATGAAAATCACATTTTCAAGATAATCCAATTCAATAATTTCCTCGCATATTTTTGCAATATCTTCCTTGTCAAATTCGTTTTTCAGCTCAAGGACAGCAACCTTTTCATATCTTTTACATGTGGCAATGTATTCCTTGAGTGTAGGAATTTTCAGATCTTCCCGTCCCTTGATACCGTCACGGTCTGTAAGAAGAAGCTTTCTTAAAGTATCAAAAGTTGTTTCTTCAATAACCATATTGTCAACAGCAACTCTGCCTGTTGTGTCATCGTGAAAGCAGACAAATTTGCCGTCAAGAGTTCTGTGAACATCTGTTTCTATTCCGTAATAACTTCTGTTACCTGCAGCAATAAATGCGGCATTAGTATTTTCTTTTTCTATTCCGCTGAGACCTCTGTGAGCTACAACATTTGTGTTTAAAGAATTGAATTTGATAGTATTCATAATAATCTCCTTGTTATATTAAACTAATTTCCAGCTGTGAAGTCCCGTGACGGGCTTGCCGAAAACCGTTAAGACTTTGTTGTCAAATATTTCGAAAGCATTGTTATAAAAATCTGAACATGTCAGTTCTCGTGACCTGATAATTGAATACGGATTTGAAAAGCCGACTTCATAGAGCCACGGTCCGTTATAGCCTGCTTCAAGCAATTTTTTATATAATGAATTCCAATTTACAACACCTTCTCCGGGCAGCCAATGCCGCTCATTTAGTCGGTCATAATCGGAGATGTGAGTTGATTTAATTTTAATGTTTACTTTTTTTATAAAATCATCAATATTTTCATCAAGGAGGTGGTTAGTATCAAAACAGACATATAAATTCTTGTGACAGGAAATAAGCTCAAGAATTTCATCTGAGTTGCGTCCGAGACAAGTTCTCGGCAGATTTTCAACAAGAATATATGAATCGTATTTATTTGCAATTTCAGCAAGCTTGTAAAGACTTTCCTTTGAGTTTTCCAAACGGTTAGCTCTGAAATGGGGTAATATCGGCTCTGCACTCGGATGAACAATAAAATTTCTGATGCCTATATCACTTGCTTTTTTTATCAGCTCGGTGTAATACCTGACGGTTCTGTTTTTTAGTCTTTTACCGGAAATATCAATTTCAGTAAAAGGGGAGAAAGGCAGGTGAAATGAGTGTAAATTAATATTGTATTTTTCAGCAAAGGCTTTTATCAATTTGTAATCAAGATCTTTGTACTTATTATGATCGACGGATATTTCCATATCAGTTATATGGTTTTTGTTGTAGCCTCTGAATAGCGCTTCATCAATATTCTTTCCTCATGTAGACAATCCGATATTCAAAAACATCACCTCAGATATTAATCTATCATAAAAACTTTTTTTGTTCAAGTATCAAAATAAAGTTGTTTGGTTGTGTGAAATTATCAATGTGTACAACATCTTACAGTCGTTATGTGAAATCTTTTCTATAATACGACTCAACAGTTTATGGCTTGATTATTAAGATTTAGTGCAATATCAATCTTTTTCTGGTGTTGTAGATTTGAATGCCGATGTTTCAAAAAATTCTGATAAGCTAATCCCAAATTCGTCACAGAGCATTTTTATTGTAACGATTCCCGGGTTTTTACTTTTTCCATAAAGTATATTTTTTATTGACTAGGGGGGGCTACTCCCGATTTGATCGACAGTGCATAAATGGACATTTTTTTCTCTTCTAACAGTAACAATATTCGGTTTTTTGTTTCAGTATATGTATCCATGCATACAATTCTCCTTTGTTTGTGTTATAAGAGAATTATATTTCTTTACATTGACAAAAGAGGGCTATATATGATACTATGCGTCTATAAATAGCCTCATTGTTTTAGCATATATGATTTTTACAAACTATTGATATTAACATAATTTAATATTAAAAGATTTATCTTAAATAAATCATTGTTGGATATCTTCTGATTCTTCGTCTTGCTTCCTTATGCCTGCTTTTCCGGCAGGCTTATTTTTTTAATTACTCTTTTTTCGAGGAATTTCCTATAAAGTAAAAAAATACCAAGTCTTACGACTTGGTATTTTTTGGCGGAGAGCAAGGGATTCGAACCCTCGAAACGTTTTAGGCGTTTACACGATTTCCAATCGTGCTCCTTCGACCATCTCGGACAACTCTCCAAAGGACGAATGTTATTATAACTGATGGTATAAAAAAAATCAAGTCCTTTTTTTGTAAATTTACAAATTTATTCCTTGATTGCAATGATTTTTTCAGAAAGAAGTTTTAATTCTTCAAAACTTCTGACAACACTGAATTCATTTCTAAGCTTTGCCGAACCTTTAAGCCCTTTAGTATACCACAGCGCATGTTTTCTTATTTCGCACATTCCTCTGTGTTCTCCGTAGAAAGAACAGATGTCGTCTGCATGTCGCAGCATTATTTTCATTCTCGTCTCAGGAGTCGGATCGGGAGAGTATACTCCTGTTGTAAGAAACTCATTGATTTGTGAAAATAACCACGGCCTTCCGAATGCACCACGGCCAATCATTATAAGGTCACAACCCGTAACCTCATACATATGCTTTGCTTCTTCAGGTGTGAATATATCTCCGTTTCCTATAACGGGTATTTTTATTGCTTTTTTGACAGCTGTAATTGAGGTTAAATCAACCGGAGGTGCATACATCTGCTCCTTAGTCCGACCGTGTACCGTAACAGCAGATGCGCCGTTTGCTTCAATAATTTTCGCAAATTCGACACAGTTTTTACTGTTGTTATCCCACCCTGTTCTGAACTTGACGGTTACGGGAATATTTACTGCATCAACAACTGCTTTTGTTATTTTACCTGCAAGAAGCGGATTTTTCATAAGAAAGCTGCCTGATTTATTCTTTATGATTTTCGGTGCAGGACAGCCCATATTTATGTCAATTATATCCGGCTTGAAGTTTAATGAATAAATGGCTGCCTGAGCCATTAAATCAGGCTCATTTCCGAAAATCTGAACTGCTGCAGGATGCTCAAGATCATCAATTTTCATAAGAAGCTGTGATTTCTTATCGTTCATGCTGACACCCTTTGCACTTACCATTTCACCTACGGTGTATGCGGCACCGTATTCCTTACACAGAACACGGAAAGGCAAATCCGCAACACCTGCCATGGGGGCAAGTGCAGCAAAACCGTTAATACTTACATCTGAAATCATCATAACCATCACCGTACAGATAATATCACAAAAAAATGAAAAAATAAAGTAGCCTTTTAAATAAAAGTGTGGTATAATAATTTGATATCTGAAAGGGAGATTTGTATGAAATATCTTATAATTGACGGAAACAGTATTATCAACCGTGCTTTTTACGGAATTAAGCTTCTTAATGCAAAGGACGGTCACTTTACCAATGCTTTATACGGTTTTATGAATATTCTAATCGGACTCGATGAGAAGTATTCTCCTGATGCTGTTATTACTGCTTTTGATGTTCATCAACCTACCTTCAGACATAAAATGTATTCCGAATATAAGGCGGGCAGAAAAAGTGCACCTCCTGAGCTTCTTGAACAGTTTGAGCCTCTAAAAGTACTGCTGAAAGCTTACGGATGTACGGTCGTTGAGTGTCCCGGCTTTGAAGCTGATGATATATTGGGTACTCTTTCAGCTTCCGTAAATTCCGAAGATCATTGTTATATAGTTACGGGAGACAGAGATTCTCTTCAGCTTATCTCGGATAATGTCACTGTGCTTCTTACAACTACAAAAATGGGAAAAACTCAGACAGTTGAATATGATAAGAATAAGCTTTTTGAGGAATTCGGTGTTTCTCCTGCAGGAATGATTGAATTAAAGGCACTTCAGGGGGATAATTCAGACAATATTCCCGGTGTTGCGGGAATCGGTCCCAAAACTGCAGGTGATCTTATAAAAAAGTACGGCAATATTGATAATATTTATGAGGATATAAATGCTCTTGATGCTTCAACAGGTGTGAAAACCAAGCTTGAAGCAGGGAAAGACAGTGCTTTTTTTTCAAGAGAGCTCGGTACTATTGCAAAGAATGCACCGGTAATAACAGATATGAAGGTCTATACAGAGTCTGTCCGTGATGCTAAGACTCTACTTAAAGAGCTTGCAAGACACGAAATGTTCAAGCTGATTTCAAGGCTTCAACTTGACGAAGAAAAGTCCGAGATTTTATCTTCCTCTCAAAATATTAAATCAGATATTAACTTAAAATTCAGTGTTCTTGATTGTTCAGATGCAGAAAGCGTTTTGTCGGGTAAAGATAAATTATATCTTAGATTTTATTTTTCCGATGATAATATTTCCTTTGTTGGTATAGCTTCAGACGGCGAAATAATTGTCATTGAAAATAACAGTATGTTTTTTGATAATTTTATCAAAAAAACGCTGGAAAGCGATACAGAGAAGTATACAGATGAAAGCAAAAAGCTTTATTCTTATTGTTTGAAAAAAGGTATTGCCGTTAAGAATGTTGTCTTTGATATAACTTTGGCAGCATATCTGCTTGATGTAAATTCTTCAGATTATTCAATTCAATCTCTTGCGTTATCTTACAATGTCAATGCAGTTATTCCTCAGACTTCCGATGATTATTCAAAAGAATTCTTCGATAATAATAAGAGCTTTTGTGAAAGCCTGATACTGTTCAAGGTTTTATCAGAGAGATTGGTTTCAATTATAAAAGAAAGAAATCAGATGTCTCTTCTCAAGGATATTGAAATTCCTCTGGCTGAAGTTCTCTCGTCCATGGAGCTTGTAGGAATGCAGGTTGATGCAGACGGAATAAAAGAATTTTCAGATATGCTTACTTCCAGAATATCAGAAACGGAGTCGGAAATTTATGTTCTTGCAGGGGAGTCATTCAACATCAATTCTCCGAAGCAATTAGGCATAATTCTTTTTGAAAAGCTCGGTCTTCCCGCTAAAAAGAAAACAAAGACCGGTTACTCAACAAATGCTGAGGTTCTTGAAAGTCTTGCTGATGATTATCCGATAGTTTCTCTTATTCTTGAATACCGTTCATACACAAAACTGAAATCTACCTATTGTGACGGTCTTCTGAAATCGGTTGATGCGGATAACAGAATAAGAAGTACTTTTAATCAGACAGAAACAAGAACAGGCCGACTGTCCTCTCTTGAGCCGAATTTACAGAATATTCCTGTAAGAACTTCTCTCGGACGTGAAATGAGAAAGTTTTTTGTCGCACGTGACGGTTATAAGATTATTGATGCTGACTATTCACAGATTGAACTCAGAGTTCTTGCGGCTTTGGCTGATGATAAAAATATGCTTGAAGCATTTAACTCCGGAGTGGATATTCACGCTGTAACCGCATCCAAGGTTTTTGATGTTCCTCTTGAGGATGTAACATCCGAATTAAGAAGTAAAGCAAAAGCTGTAAATTTCGGAATTGTATACGGTATAGGAGCTTTCTCTCTTTCAAAAGACATAAAATCCACGAGGACAGAGGCTGAAGCATTTATTAAATCCTATCTCGGATTATATTCATCTGTAAATTCATATCTGAACCGATGTGTTGATGATGCTAAAGAGAAGGGTTATAGTGAAACCCTGTACGGAAGAAGAAGGTATCTGCCCGAGCTTACCGCATCCAACGGAATGATTCGCTCTTTTGGTGAAAGAGTTGCAAGAAATATGCCTATTCAAGGCACGGCAGCAGACATAATCAAGATAGCAATGATAAAGGTTTATAACAGATTGAAAACCGATTATCCTGAATCTAAACTGATTATGCAGGTTCACGACGAGCTTATGGCTGAAGCACCTGAAAAGGATGCCGAAGCTGTCAGATTATTAATCAAGGAAGAAATGGAAAATGCCGTTAAGCTTTCAGTGAAGCTTTGCGCCGATGCGGCAACAGGGAAGTCTTGGTATGATGCAAAGGATTGATTATAAAATTATTGATGCTGTTGCATCGGACAGTGAACAGATAGCACTTCTTGAAAAAGAATGCTTTTCTTCACCTTGGAGTGTCAGACAGATAGTTGATGAAATCTCTAAAGAAAATGTCATTTTTCTTGTGGCAAAAAAAGAAAATACAGTTCTCGGATATATCAGCGGACAAATGATTCTTGATGAATTTTATATTTCCAATATTGCTGTTCATTCAACCTGCAGAGGTTCTCATATAGGAAGTAATATTCTTTCTGCTCTTATTGATATTTTGAAGAGACGGAATTGTCTTCTGGCAACTCTTGAGGTCAGGCAGTCAAATTTATCTGCACGAAAGCTATATGAAAAATTCGGCTTTGAAAATCTTGGATTGAGAAAGGATTTCTATTCTTTCCCAAAAGAAAATGCTTGTATATACACTTTATATTTTAACAAAGAGGTGAGTTCAGATTGAAAATTCTATCTATTGAATCCTCATGTGACGATACCGCTGTTGCCGTTGTTGAAGACGGACGAAAGGTTTTGTCATCAGTGGTGGCGTCACAGGTTCCCGAGCATATCTTATATGGCGGCGTTGTGCCTGAAATTGCATCCAGAAGACATTGTGAATCAATTTCATCCGTGTGTCAGAAAGCTCTTGATGATGCATCATTGTCAATGGATGATATTGATGCTATTGCTTGCACATATGCCCCCGGGCTTATCGGGGCTCTTCTTGTTGGTGTGAATTTTGCAAAGGGTTTAAGCTACAGTACAGGTAAACCTCTTATTCCTGTTCATCACCTCAGAAGCCATATTGCATCCAATTATATCTGTTCCGAGGAACTTAAGCCGCCGTTTCTTGCACTTGTGGTATCAGGCGGGCACACGCATCTTATAAATGTTAAGGACTATACTGATTATGAAGTTATAGGCAGAACCCGTGATGATGCGGCGGGTGAGGCTATGGACAAGGCGGCAAGAACCATGGGGCTTCCGTATCCCGGCGGTCTTAATATGGATAGGGTAGCTGCGGACGGTGATCCTTTCTCATATAAATTTCCGTCTCCGAAAATTCAGGGTTCTGAACTTGATTTCAGCTTTTCCGGACTTAAAACTGCTGTTATAAATCTTGTGCATAATCTTTCTCAGAAGGATGAAACACCTGATGTGAAGAATATCGGAGCTTCATATATCAAATGTGTTGTTTCAATTTTGTGTGATAGAACCCAGAAGGCAATTAATCTGATTAAGCCTGATAAATTAGTTCTCGCAGGCGGAGTTTCAGCTAATTCTGTTCTTCGCCGTGATATGAAAATTCTTGCCGAAAAAAATAATATAAGCCTTTATGTTCCCGAATTAAAGTATTGCGGTGACAATGCTGCGATGGTGGGAGCACAGGCATATTATGAGTATCTCTGCGGAAATATTGCATCGTTAAAACTTAATGCAACAGCTGCATTAGATATTGACAAAAATATGACAATATAGTATATTAATATATGTATGAAATTTTTTTCTATATAAGGAGAGAAACAAATGTCACTTACTACAAACAAGTCAATTCTTTCTTGGATTGAAGAAAAAGTTGAACTCGTAAAGCCCGACAGAATTGTCTGGATTGACGGCTCAAAGGAGCAGATTGATGCTTTAAGAGCAGAAGCTTGTTCAACAGGTGAAATGGAGAAGCTGAATGAAGAGCTTCTTCCCGAATGCTATCTTCACAGAACTCATCCCACTGATGTAGCCCGTGTTGAAGACAGAACTCTTATCTGTACTCCCACAAAGGAAGAGGCAGGCCCTACAAATCACTGGATGGAGCCCGGTGAATGTTATGAAATGCTTTATAATATTGCCCGTGATTCCTATAAGGGAAGAACTATGTATGTAATTCCTTATTCAATGGGACCTGTCGGTTCAAAGTTCTCAAAGGCGGGTATTGAGCTTACTGACTCTATTTATGTTGTTCTTAATATGGCAATTATGACAAGAGTTGGTAAATCTGTTCTTGATGTTCTCGGTGATTCAAATGACTGGGTTCGCGGTCTTCACTGTAAATGTGATATTGATCCCGAAAAGAGATGGATTTGTCAGTTCCCTCAGGATAACACAATTATTTCCGTAAACTCAGGTTACGGCGGAAATGTTCTTCTCGGCAAAAAGTGCTTTGCACTCCGTATTGCTTCCTATCAGGGCTGGAAGGAAGGTTGGCAGGCAGAGCATATGCTCATCCTTGGTGTTGAAAATCCTCAGGGCGAAACAAAATATATCTGTGCAGCTTTCCCCTCTGCTTGCGGAAAGACCAATCTTGCTATGCTTATTCCTCCCGAAGGATATAAGAAGGCAGGCTATAAAGTATGGTGCGTAGGTGACGATATTTCATGGATCCGTAAGGGTGAAGACGGAAGACTCTATGCAATTAACCCTGAAAACGGTTTCTTTGGTGTTGCTCCCGGAACGAATATGAAGTCCAACCCCAATGCTCTTCTTTCAACTAAGAAAGGCACAATCTTTACAAATGTTGCTCATAATCTTGACGACAATACTGTATGGTGGGAAGGCCTTGATAAGAATCCTCCTGAAAATGCAGAGGATTGGAACGGCAATCATTGGAACGGAAAGACAAGTGAAATTAAGGGTGCTCATCCCAACTCAAGATTTACGGCTCCTGCAATCAACTGTCCTTGTCTCAGTTCTGAATTTGAAAATCCTCAGGGGGTTCCGATTTCTGCTTTTGTATTCGGCGGCAGACGTGCAAAACTTGCTCCCCTCGTTTATCAGTCAAAGGATTGGAACAACGGTGTATTTGTTGGCTCAATTATGGCATCTGAAACAACTGCGGCAGCTGCAGGTGCAGTAGGCGTTGTTCGTCGTGATCCTATGGCTATGCTTCCTTTCTGCGGCTACAATATGGGTGACTATTGGCAGCATTGGATTAATGTCGGTAATACTCTTGATCCTGAAAAGGCTCCCAAGATATTCAACGTAAACTGGTTCAGAAAAGACGACGAAGGCAACTTCTTATGGCCCGGTTTCGGTGATAACCTCAGAGTTCTTAACTGGATTCTTGACCGTTGTGATGGTAAAGTTGATGCAAAAGAAACTGCTATCGGTTATGTTCCTTTTGCTGATGATATTGACCTTGCAGGTATTGAGGATGAGGTTTCAAAGGAAACACTTGAGTCAATTCTTGTTGTTGATAATGAGCTTTGGAAGAATGAAATTCCCGGAATTGAAGAATTCTACAGCAAGTTCGGCGATAAGCTTCCCGAAACTCTTAAGAATGAGCTTGAAAATCTCAGAAACAATCTTAACTGATTAATATAAAATACACCTGATTATTCAGGTGTATTTTTTTTGAATAAGATTTAATTGTTCTTTATTTTATCAATAAATTATAACTATTCAGAATATTTCTTAATCTTTCTTTATTATTTTCACTTACAGCTGTCAGTGGTAACCTTGTTTTATTGCTGAAGCCAAAAAGCATGTTACAGGCACTTTTTATCGGGATTGGATTTACTTCGCAAAACATTGCATTAATCAAATTAAGGTGTTTTTCGTGAAGCCTTGCGGCTTCATTATAATTTCCATTCAGACATATATGAGTTATTTTGGTCATAATGTCCGGAATGATGTTTGATGCAACTGAAATCAATCCCTTGGAACCGTGAACCATCATCGCAACTGTCTGATCATCATTTCCTGAATAAAAATCCAGTAAACCATCACATAACGAAATGGCTTTTATGAAATCCGATATATTTCCGGATGCTTCTTTAACTGCAACGATATTCTTATGCTCTGATAGAGCAAGATATGTTTCAGGCGATATTGTAACACCTGTTCTTGAAGGAACATTGTAAACAATTATCGGTGTTGATACTCTGTCGGCAATATAAAAATAATGTTGTATAAGCCCTTCTTGTGTACACTTATTATAATAGGGAGTCACGATTAATAAACCGTTGACTCCCTGTTTTTCTGCATCATTGGATTTTCTTACTGCATCCTGTGTATTATTTGAGCCTGTTCCTGCAATAATCGGTAAATTTCCGCTGTTGTTTTTTGCAATTCGGATAATCTCAGTTTTTTCAACTGTGGAGAGCACAGGTGCTTCACCGGTTGTGCCGGCAACCACCAATGCATCAATATTATTTATTATCTGAAACTGCACAAGTTTTTCAAAGGAACAATAATCTACTTCTTTTCCGGACTCATCAAATGGTGTAATAAGAGCTGTTGCCGTGCCCGTGAAAATAGTATTCTTCAAATAAGATCACCGTATTCAGTTTTTGGGTTCAATATAACCTTCCGCACAAAGAAGCTCTGCGGCAAGAACTGCACCGCCGGCGGCACCTCTGAGTGTATTGTGAGAAAGACAAACAAATTTATAATCATATTGTGTATCTTCTCTGAGTCTGCCGATTGAAACTGCCATACCGCCTTCAAGGTCTCTGTGAAGCTTTGTCTGCGGCATATTGTCTTCAGTGAAGTAGTTGAGGAACTGCTTAGGTGCATGGGGGAGATTAAGTACCTGAGGACGACCGGAGAAGCTGTTCCATACGTCAATGATTTCATCCTTAGACGGCTTATTCTTAAATCTTACAAATACAGCTGCCATATGTCCGTCTGATACGGGAACACGAAGACACTGTGCAGTGAAGTGAGGCTTTGAAGCGGGAACAATTTCACCGTTTTCAACTTTACCCCAGATTTTAAGGGGTTCCTTTTCGCTCTTTTCTTCTTCACCGCCGATGAAGGGGATTACATTGTCAACCATTTCTGGCCAGCGATCAAAGGTTTTGCCTGCACCCGAAATAGCCTGATATGTACATACAAGAACATCTTCAACTCCGAATTTTTCGTCAAGAGGATAAAGAGCAGGAACATAGCTCTGAAGAGAACAGTTTGATTTAACTGCGATAAAACCTCTCTTAGTGCCGAGTCTTGCTTTCTGAGATGCGATAACTTCACAATGACTTCCGTTGATTTCGGGAACAATCATAG
>JAZNRX010000086.1:0-3219 GCA_045590915.1 Acutalibacteraceae bacterium
CATTCCCAAAGGAACGAAGCATCGCCCCATATGTAAGGAATTGGTTAAATGCCTTTTGATTGAAGTTGAGGGAACCCTTAATAAAGAAAATACGGGAGGAACATACACATCATAAGGAGATATAAATAAGAATTTGAGGGATAGGGTAATATGCAGTACGCAATTGAATTGTTTTTCGATAAAGATTTGGAAGAAAAGCTTTATAATTTAGCCAAAAGAGTAGCAGATGAAAAATTGAGCACAAAGTTTTTGGAATGGAAAACCAGACCTCATATTACATTAGCGTGTTTTAATGATTTGAATGAAGAAAAATGTATAAAACAATTAAAACGATTTGCAAAGACTCATAAGCAAATGCCTGCATGTTTGGGTTCTATTGGAATGTTTAATGATACAAGAGCAATTTTTGCATCTCCTGTTATGACTGAGGATATGTATCGGTTTCAGAGAGAATTACATAAATATATGCGAGGTTTTGATACGAAAGGATGGGAATGGTATCTTCCCAACAGATGGGTACCGCACTGTACTTTAGCTATGACTCAAGAGGATGACGAAGAAGTTTTCTATAAAGTCGGCACTTTATTATTGCATGAGTTTGAAAGTTGGGTTGGTAAGTTCTCTTCAATAGGATTAATTAAAATAACTTTTCCTGTAGAAGAAATTTACACTGTTGATTTGAAGGCCTGAACATAGTAGGACAAATTCCAATTAATCGAACTGATAGCAACAGCAAGTTGCTGTTCAAACTACAATCCTTGAGGTATAATTGGTATGAGGTGGTAATTTTATGGAAACTAAAGATATTATTCTTGAATTGAGAACTAAAAAAGGTTTATCTCAGGATGAACTTGCTGAGAAGATTTTTGTTACCCGTCAGGCAGTATCCCGTTGGGAAAATGGTGAAACCACACCTAATACAGAAACCTTGAAACTGTTGTCAAAACTATTTGATGTATCTATCAATACACTTTTAGGCTCTCCAAGACAGCTTATCTGTCAATGTTGCGGTATGCCACTTGAGGATTCAACCATCAGCAAAGAGAAAGACGGTATTTTCAATGAAGAATATTGCAAATGGTGTTATGCTGACGGTGAATATATGTATCACGATATGGACGATTTAATTGATGTCTGTGTCGGACATATGGCAAATGAGCAGTTTACACCCGAGCAGGTACGGGCATATATGAAGGATATGCTTCCGAAACTTGATTATTGGAAGAAGTATAAATACCTCGACGGTGCAGAAAAGTTTGAAGAATTCAAACAACAACTCATCAGCGAGTTTAATGATTTACATGTAGACGGAATGCCCAAGGTTGAAAAGCTTAACGCCCTTGTGGGTGGATATATTAACCTCGAATACCGTCTTCCGAACGGTCAGACAGTAAAATTCCTTGATGATAACGCAACCTATCTCGGCAATCAGCTGGAGTGCGAATTCGGTGGTGACAGATGCTTCGGCATTGTGGCAAATATGGACTTTATCCTTGTCTGCACCTATGAAGAAAATGGCGAAAATCCTGAATTGATTGTATATAAAAAAAGATAACAACTACACGAGCAACAGTATTTTTGCTGTTGCTTTTATTTTTGTGGGTGGTATAATTATCTTGTAAAGGAGATGTTGCCATGAAAAAAATGCTGTTATTAATCATTCCCGCTGTTTTAATAGCGGCAAGTCTTGTTATTTCATATTTTTCCCCGCTTTTATTGTTGGGAGATTTGACTATGACACCATTTGCAAATGATTACAAAATTCCTGAAAGTATTCCGCAATATCAAACAATTTCTACTGCTGAAAAAACTGATTGGAAGGCTAATTGGATTTGGGATAAGGAAAATCTTACAGAAGAGAATACATGGATGTGCTTTAACAAAAAGGTTACTCTTGAAAATGTTCCTGAAGAACTTATTGCTCACATCTCGGCCGACTCAAAATATTGGCTTTACATAAATGGTGAAACTGTTGTTTTTGATGGAAGCGTGAAGCGCGGACCTTCTGAGAACAGTTGTTATTATGACAGTATAGATATTGCACCATACTTACAAGAGGGCGAAAACACTGTTTGTGCTTTGGTGTGGTATTGGGACAACGAAACAAGCTATTCGTATAACAGCAGTGGTCAGGGCGGATTCATCTTTGAAGCCATAAATGATGATATCACTATACTTTCTGACCGGAGCTGGAAAGTAAAAAAACACAGTGCTTACGGAGACAGCATTCTTTTCAAGCCTAATTACAGACTTGCCGAACATAGTATTTATTACGATGCAAGGGAAGATATCGGTGATTGGACAAATGCATCTTACGATGCTTCTTCCTGGGAAAATGCAACCGAATATGGTGTCGGTGGCGAGGGTGCATATGGTAAGCTTTACCCCAGAGGAATACCGTTTTTTAAGGATTACGGTCTTAAGGCTTATGAAAATTCAGAAGAATATGAAAACTATACTGTAAAGAATCTTTTTGGCAAAAAAATAACCGTAGATGTTCCATATAACGCACAGCTTACACCATATCTTAAAATTATAGCACCTGAAGGTAAAAAGATCCGCATGATAACAGAGAACACTCCGCTCGGTGCAGTTTCAACTACCTATGTAACTAAGGAGGGTGAGCAGGAGTTTGAGGCCTTGGGTTGGTTTAACGGAGAGCATATTTCTTATTACATACCGCACGGTGTTACAGTTGTTTCTCTCATGTACCGTGAAACGGGATATGACAGTGAATTCTCCGGCAACTTCATTTGTGATGATGAATTTATGAACACCTTGTGGCAAAAGTCATTGCGTACACTCTATGTCAATATGCGTGACAATCTTATGGATTGTCCCGACAGAGAAAGAGCTCAATGGTGGGGCGATGTCACAATCGAAATGAATCTGACAATGTACTCTATGGATAGCAATTCTTACTTACTCTATCAAAAAGGCGTAGATGCTATGCTTTCCCACGTTGACGAGTCAAAGGTGTTACAGACGGTTGTACCTATTAGTGGTGACTATTTTGAACTCCCTGTTCAGCAGCTTGCAGGTATTGTCGGCTTTTATACTTACTATGAGTATACAGGTGACAAGGCATTTATTGAAAAGGTTTATGATGCATCACTCGATTACCTGAAGCTTTGGGAAATGGGAGAGAATAATCTTGTTGTTCACCGTGAGGGCTCATGGGATTGGGTTGACTGGGGTTACAAAGCAGATGTGACCGCC
>JAZNRX010000087.1:0-8047 GCA_045590915.1 Acutalibacteraceae bacterium
CAGAAAACTTCTGCCATTCAAGAGCCTTTTTTCGTTCACGTGAAATAAACTCTTCTGCATCAAAATCACTTTCAAAAATATCGTCAGTGCCGATAAGCTTTGATATCGACGGACTTATTTCAAATTCACTGTGAGTTTTTCTTATTGCGTCCAGCAATCTTATTCCCACATCAAAGGGTGAAAAGCTCTCTCTGTCGGTAATATGAAGCTGAATTCCGTGACAGAATATGTCCTTATACTTTGAAAAGGTTGGAGTAAAGGAGCAGCCGCGAAGAATTACACCCTCCTGATGCCCCAAAAGCTCAATAACCGTCTCACTGTCAAGCCACGGAGCTCCCAGCATTTCAAAGGGCTTTGTGGTTCCTCTGCCCTCTGAAAGATTTGTGTCCTCAAAAATACAGGTACCGATATAATAAAACGCAGTATCAACAGTGGGGATATTGGGAGAGGGTTGAACGAAAACAAGGTCCGTGTCATCAAAATACAATTCCCTGCTCCAATTTTCCATAGGAACAACTCTCAGCTCACAGCCTATATTTTCAATATCATTCATCATAAGTGCAAACTCCCCGATGGTGAGTCCCGAGCGTGTGGGAGTGGGAAATCTTCCGACAAATGACGAAAAACGTCTGTCAAGAACGGCTCCTTGGGTTTTTGTACCTCCGATAACATTGGGACGGTCAAGAACCGCAACACGCACGTTGTTTCGGGCACAAAGCTTCATAGCATCGGTCAGGGTGTATACATAGGTATAAAATCTTGCCCCTACATCCTGAATATCAAAAATTACGGTATCAAGGGAAGAAAGGGCTTTTTCACCTTCTGAAATATCGTCGCCAAAAAGGCTGTATACGGGAAGTCCTGTCTTATTATCCGTATAAAAGCCTATGTCCTCTCCTGCCTGCACATCTCCCCTTACACCGTGCTCGGGAGCAAAAAGTGCAACAAGATTACACCTTTCCTTAAGCATATCGGCAGTTGAAGAAAGCTCCCGAAGAACTCCCGTGTGATTGGTAATAAGTCCGCATCTGCCCTGAAATCCGATATTATTCTTTCGTACAGCATCCGCACCGCATAAAACACTTCTCTTAATTCTTTTCATATATTCGTCCTCATCCGTTATATTCCGAAACAATCATATCATAAAAACGTTTTCTTACGGAGAAATATTCCTCTCTGTTTTCTCTGCCGCAGTGAACAGCATTTGTGAGAAGTATTCCCCATAAGCCTGTTTTTCTGTCCGTATAAAAGCTTGTTCCCGTAAAGCCTGTATGTCCAAAGCTTCCCTCTGATAAAAGCGTACCTGCAGGGAAATTCCCGTCACCCTTCAGCTGAAAACCGAAGCCTCTTGCTTCCCCCTTTGTACTTGTATGGTTTTTCAATGCAAGCTCAAGTGTTTCCCTTGAAAGATATATATTTCCCTTTGCATCCTTGCCCGAAGAACACATC
The DNA here is from genome assembly GCA_045590915.1 of Acutalibacteraceae bacterium. Taxonomy (GTDB): domain Bacteria; phylum Bacillota; class Clostridia; order Oscillospirales; family Acutalibacteraceae; genus RUG806. Next base: position 1,450 of record JAZNRX010000087.1, read on the forward strand.
CGAGCAAAGCATATCATATCGTCAAGGGTTGCAAAAACACCTGCATTTCCCGAAACTCCTCCGAGAAAATATGCATTTTCGTCGTGCACGTGACCTGTTGCCCACTGCCCTGTATGAGAATAAAGCTCGGTTGCAGCTATGGGCAGTGCTCTCAGTTCAGAAGCTTTAGTCATAGGATTGTAACAGGCATTTTTCATTCCGAGAGGTGAAAACACATATTCCTCGGCGAGCTTATCAAGAGCTTTACCGCCTGCTGTCTCAAGAATACGCTGAAGCACAATATAGCCCATACAGGAATAAATCACTTTTTCACCCGTATTACAGCATTTTTCCGAATCAAGAACAGTGCGAAGCACATCCCCGTTTTTATGCTCCATCCGAAAAAGCGGAAGTCCTGCCGGCATACCCGAGGTGTGAGTCAGAAGATGAAAAATTCTGCAGTCACCGTAATTTCCCGTATAATCAAGAAATTTACCTATACTGTCCTCATGGGAAATATAACCCTTTTCAATAAGCTTCAAAGCAACGGTTGTTGTTGCAACAAGCTTTGACAGTGAAGCAAGATCAAAAAGCGTATCCGCAGTAATAGGGAGAAGCTCCGGCTTCTCCTGTCGGTTTCCGAAAAATTCCCGTACAAAAACACTGTCCCCTACCCCGACAGCCACGGCGGCACAGGGATATGCAGTTTTACAGCCTGAGCGGACAAGATTTATGGCAGACGAAAACATATATTTTTTCCTTTTCCGTTTTTTTCTATTTTACATCAGGATTATCCGCAAGGTCAACAAAAAGCACTTCAAAACAAAAAAATCAGAGCTGACATTAAATCAGCTCTGAAATATGCTCTTATACAAGCTTATTTATTCTTTCGTGCTTCAATTTCGGCTACCATTTCCTTCTGTCTCTTCTCTGTAATTGTATAGAAGAACATGGGAACTGCACATGCGAACATACTTACAACACCTGAGATGATAAGAACTGTCCAGAGAGCATCGGGATTTTCAACCTCATAGGTTCTTGCATTTATGCCTGCAATAGCCATTGACATAACACCGATGAAAGCACCAACAGCCATACCTATCTTATTAATAAGAGTCTGCATGGCAAAGCAGATTCCCTCTCCTCTTTCACCTGTTTTCCATTCAAGATAGTCAACGGTGTCACCTATCATAGCATAGGTGATTATGTTGTTTACACCCTGGGGAATGCCGAGAAGAACGAGACCTATTGCACATATTACCATCTTCCAGGGAGCATCATAGCCCACGAAGTACATAACAAGCATTACAACGCCGCCGAAAAGATGAACTGCAATATATGACCATTTCTTTGTGAATTTCTTGCTCATCCAGGGAACAAGGATTGAAGCCACAAGTCCGCCGGGAACAACAAGAAGGGTTATGATACCGTAAAGACCTTCATTCTGAAGAATATACTTTGCGAAATAAAGACCGCCTGTGTAGGAATAAACCATTCTTGCACCGCCGAGAATACCCGAAAGAACGATAAGAAGAAGCTCCTTGTTCTTAAAGAGAAGCTTGAGATTATGACCGAATGAGGGAGCCTCTACATCGGATGTGAAGCGTACCTTTGTATTCTTGAAGCCGTAGAAGAACATGGGGATTGCGGCAACAACGAGAACAACTGCGGCAACGAAATAAATCCACTTGAGTGTTTCTGCGTTCTGAATTTCCATTCCCTGTTTAACGGTACCGAGGAAGGTTCTTGCTGCTGCAACCGCATCAATACCCTGATTTGCAACCATATTTGCAATAGCCTCTGCCTTATCAGTAGCAATAAGAGCAAGATCCTCTGCCGTATCGGCATACTTGTACTGCTTGGTAAGCTCACCTGTAATCATGGGAACAAAAATTGTAACGATACCGGCACCTACTGTACAGAACATACGGGCAACAGTGAGAATCTGTCCTCTTGTTTCGGTATTGTTTGTAAGACAGGTGGAAAGTCCCCAATAGGGCACGTCTGCGATTGTATAAGCAACACTCCAAAGAACATAAATTGCACCGATTGTTGTGAATGCAATTGTTGTCTGTGTTCCGTTATAAATGTTTTCTGCGCTGAAAACAGGAAGGAAGCAAAGAATTGTCATAATACCGATGGGAATAGCCATCCATTTGAGATAGGGACGGCATTTACCCCATTTTGTACGGGTTTTATCAACAACGCTTCCCATTATGGGATCATTAAAAGCATCAAATATGCGGGCTGCAAGCATAAGAATTGCAACTGCAACGGCACCGCTGACACCGCCGACCATAACACCATCAGCACCGAAAAGAAGGGCATCAGTCAAAAATACGGTGATGTATGAGCCGATAATTGTACAAATAAAGTTCTGTCCGAAGCCTGCTACGGAATAAGCAAGTGCTTCCTTCGGCTGAACACCCTGTCCGGGAGTTGTTCCGAATAATTTGTGAAGAAAGTTATTCATCAGAAAATTCTCCTTTTTTTAACATTTAGTATATAATAGCACATTACACTGTAAAATAAAAGCATCAATATTGGGTAATTTTGCACTAAAATTATTGATTTTTCTTTAATTTCCGTAAAACATATAGACACCGTCCCAAAGAAATAGTAAAATATCGTCACCAGGAGATGATCATATGAAAAAGCTTACAGCACTTTTAATGTGCCTTATAATGACAATCAGCTTATCGGTTACCGCCTTTGCGGCAAATCCCGTGGAAGCCACAAAAGACTGGCTTTATGACTGGGATAACCGAGTGAGTGAAACGGGGAAATTATGGCAAAGCCCCGGAAAGAATGAAAATGACAGAGTATTCAGCTGGCTTTCAGCCTCCATCAATGAGGAATTTACCTATTCCGACGGAAAAGACAGCTTTTCGGCAGATGTAAAAACCACTGTCGCGATTAAAGGCTTTTTACATAAGGCTGAGCTTTCTCAGCTTAAGGACGGTGAATATACCTTCACATACACTGCTGACGGTAATACCCTTGACGGCAGTTTTTCAGTCAGAGCACAGGATAAGACCTTCACTGCCGCATTCTGCTCAGATCCCCAGCTGGGCCGCTCGGGCGATGACTCCGAGAAGGCTGTTCAGGATGATACATACGGTTGGGAAAGAACTCTTATCAGTGCAAAAAACAACGGTGCCGAGCTGATTTTATCTGCAGGCGATCAGGTCAATGACGGTTTTTCCCTTACACAGTACAATGCTCTTTTCTCTGTTGATGTTTTAGGCTCAATCCCCTTTGCTCCCGCCGCAGGAAACCACGATTTCTATTCTCCCTTGTTCCCTCTTTATTTTTCCTCCAACGGAGTGAATGCCGCGGGCAATAACTATTATTTCTCCTTCGGCAACGCAGTTTTTGTTATCCTTGATTCAAATAACATAATAACTCCCGTTCATAAAAAAACAATAAGCGATGCGGTAAACGCCTATCCCGATGCCCCATGGAGAGTTATCGTCCTTCATCACGGAGCTTATTCCTCCTGTGCCGATGACTTTACAAACAAAACCTGTGCGGGAACACTTAAAAGCACCTTCGATGAATATGAAATTGACCTTGTTTTAAGCGGTCACAATCATTTCTATTCAAGAACATACCCCATCTATAACGGCGGAATTTCCTCTGTGGGTACCGTATACTTTGAGGCGGGCTCTGCCTCAGGCGGAAAATGCTCAAGCTATGACACAAGCGATGATGAGCTTATAGTTCACTCCGTGCAGCTCAGTGAAGCCTCATATTCACTTCTGACATTTTCTGAGGATACAATAACCGTAAACTCATATCTTACGGATTCCGGAGAGGTTTTCGATTCCTTTACGGTTGTGAACACAGATAACAGCAAGGAAATCCCCCGCTTCGGACTTTTTGCAAAAATTGTGGAGTTCTTCAGAAATCTTATTTCCTATATTCCCATACTCTACTAAAAGAAAAAAAGCAGTCCGATTCCCCGTGTGCCGATAAGACAGTAATTCCGTAAAAAACATAATTTCACGGCATCTGTCTTACAGGATTGGAAAACCGCTACGAAAAGAACAATGTCGAGTCGAAAGACTTAGCATCGTTCTTTTTCTATCTCTAAACATTTGAAATCACGGAGAATTTACCATGAAACGTCTATTATCATGTGAGTTTAACTTTGATACGGTCTGTGTGGAGCTGAAGTTTTCGGATGGCACTATGATTGCCATTGATACCATTGCGGTTGAGAATGAGGTAGCAGACAATATGTATCAGCGGTCAGAGCTTGATTATCTTATCTACAATGACCCGATTGCATACGCCGATTTGATACTCAACGGCAATCCCGAAGCCTATCTAAAAGCAGTAACTGAATACAAAATGCTCGATTGAGAACAAAAAGTATCCACAGACTTTTTTGTGGGTTCTTTGCCGTTATGGGTGTTCACAAAAAAGAAAAATACAAGATAGTGCATCGCATTGACAAAACACCTAATTTATGCTATAATAATGCTTAAATAGTGCAAGGAGGGCGCCAAATGAGTTTAGGAGATGCTATAAGAATGTCTCGGCAGAAGGCTTTTTTTACACAGCAGGATTTTGCAAAGAAGCTAAACGTGGCTCTTTCAACAGTCAATCGTTGGGAACTTAATAAAACCAAGCCGAATATGAAAGCAATGAAAAAACTCAAAGAATTTTGCGATGAATATGGGATTGACTACGAAATCATAGAAAAAGAGTGGTTGATATTTTGAGCTTAAGCAACTGCAAACTGCTCAGGAACCGTATTTGTCCAAGGAGAGTAAAATGGTATGAAAAGGATTAGATTTACAACGACTCAAATTATACTATTGAGTTTTCTTCTGGTGATATTGATCGGAAGTGTTCTTCTGGCACTGCCGATAAGCTCAACTAACGGGATAGCAGTGCCGTATATCGATGCTCTATTCACGGCAACAACTTCGACCTGTGTTACCGGGCTCGTAACACTGCCAACTTCTTCAACATGGAGTGTTTTTGGGCAGATTGTTATACTGATTCTGATACAGGTTGGTGGACTTGGAGTTATCACGATTATGACAGGATTGATGCTTCTCTTGAACAAAAAACTGGGCATCAGCGACAGATTGCTCATTCAAGAAGCTTTCAATCTCAATACTATGTCGGGCCTTGTCAAGTTTGTCAAGAACGTGTTATTCGGCACGCTGATCATCGAGGGAATTGGTGCAGTTCTGTATATGCTCGTGTTCGTTCCCGAGTTTGGGGCAAAAGGAATTTGGATATCGGTATTTAATTCGATTTCTGCCTTTTGTAACGCAGGTATCGACATTATTGCGGAAAACAGTCTTTGTGATTATGCTACAAATCCCTTAATTAACCTCGTAACCTCTACGCTGATAATTCTCGGAGGTCTCGGATATATCGTATGGTGGGATGTTCTCCGTGTAATCAAGAGTCGTTCGCCGAAAAACAGAAAAATATTCAGGCATTTGACCTTGCACAGCAAGATAGCTATTACCGTTACGGCAAGTCTCATCCTTGCCGGTGCAATTCTCATATTTATTTTTGAATATGCCAATCCTTTGACCATCGGAGAGATGAACTTATTCGATAAGATTCAAGTATCTTTCTTCCAATCGGTCACGACGAGAACCGCAGGTTTTGCCTCTGTCCCGCAAGAAAATCTGACCAATGCCTCTGCTGCCATATCTCTTCTGTTGATGATGATCGGCGGTTCACCGGTTGGAACGGCAGGCGGTATGAAAACCGTAACCCTTGCTGTACTTATCTGCTCAGCGTTCGCTACTATCAGAAACAAGAATAGTGCAACCCTGTTCGGTCGTCGCATTTCCGATGACTCGGTGAAAAAGGCTGTTGCTGTGGTTGTAATGTTCCTTACGATCTGTGCTACCACAACAGTGTTTATACTGGCAACAAGTAACGCTTCTGCCATTGATGTAGTTTATGAAACGGTCAGCGCAACGGCAACCGTTGGCCTTTCAAGAAATTTTACGGCAACACTCAACGCATTCGGAAAACTCATTATAATTGTAACCATGTATTTCGGCAGAGTTGGCCCCATCTCACTTGCGGTAGCACTTGGCAGTAAAAATGAAAGTCAGAACGTGATTTCCGAGCCGACGGAAGATATCAGTATAGGATAAGGAGAAGAACAATGAAAGCAAAGAAAACATACGCAGTCTTTGGACTTGGAAGATATGGAACAGCAGTAGCAAGAGAACTTGTCGAGAATGGCATGGAGGTTGTTGCAGTAGATGCTGAACAAAAAATTGTGAATGATGCAGCGGCATATTTGCCAGTTTGCAAGTGTGCGGATGTATCCGATTCGGAGGTCATATCGCGCCTTGGTATTAGCAACATCGATACTGTAGTCGTATGCATGGCAAGTAATCTTGAAGCGAGCGTAATGGCTGTCACGCTCTGCAAAGAAGCGGGTGTTAAGAACATTATTGCAAAATGCGCCAACGAGATGCAGCAAAAAATATTGCTTCGTGTGGGTGCGGACAAGGTGGTATTTCCCGAGAACGAGTCCGGCATCCGTCTTGCCAAGAACCTACTTAGCTCGGGTTTTATTGATATGATCTCTCTGTCGAAGGATGTGTCAATGATCGAGATTGATGTG
>JAZNRX010000088.1:0-9901 GCA_045590915.1 Acutalibacteraceae bacterium
CGGAGTGTGATATAGATGGATTCAATCGCAATATGTCCCGGCAGCTTTGATCCTATTACTATCGGACATATCAATATTATTTCAAGAACCGCAAAAATGTTCAGCAAGGTTATTGTTGTTGTGCTTATGAACAGAAAAAAACCGAGCGGTCTGTTTACTCCCGAGGAAAGAGTGGATTTTATCAGAAGATGTACTTCTGATATTCCTAATGTTGAGGTTGATTTTTATGATGGTCTGCTTGCTGATTATGCCGTAAAAAAAGGTGCTGTAGCCATCGTCAAAGGTCTTCGTGTGCTTTCCGATTATGAGGATGAGTTCAAGCAGGCACTTACTAATAAGAAGCTTGCAAAAAATGTTGAAACCATATTTATGGTAACGGATACTGAGTATATGTTTTTAAGTTCAAGCGTTGTAAAAGAAATCTGCAGTTTCGGCGGTGACATAAGTGATTTTGTTCCCGCTCAGATAAAGCAGGATATTATAGACAGAATAAGAGAAAGGTGTTAAAGTTATGAAAATTGATGATTTATTCAATCAGATTGAAGATCTTTTAGAGGAAGGTAAATATCCTTTCGGCGGTTCAAAGGTTAAAATTGATGCTGAAGCACTGCGTTCAATTATTAATGATCTCAGAGTTGCATTGCCCGATGAGGTTGTAAAGGCAAGACAGATTGCATCAGAAAGAAAAACCATTCTTGCACAGGCAAACGATTCTGCAGAGGTTAAGATTCGTCAGGCTGAAGCACAGGCAAGAAAAATGGTTGAAGAGCATGAAATAACAAAAGCAGCAGAGCTTAATGCATCTGAAATCATTGCTGATGCAAAAAAGCAGGCAGCTGAAATTATTGAAAAGGCTAAAGCAAATTCCAATGAAATAGTAGACAATGCTCAGAAGTGGGCAACTGATCTTCGTAACGGTGCAAGTAATTTTGTTGAAACTGTTATGGAAGAAAGTGATGATATTCTCTCAAAAACAATGGAGGACCTTACAAGACATCTTAACAGTGTAAGACAGGCATCAAGCAAAATCAAAACCGTAACTGTTAAAAAGTCAGGTCAGTAAGCTTAATTTGTGTAATTTTATTGAAATACCTCGCATATTTATGTGCGAGGTGTTTGTTTGTGAAATTGTTGATTTTCAGATATCCGAGAGACAGAATAACCGATATTCTTCTTTCATTGCTTTTGGTTTTTGTTATAACACTGATTATTCAGCATGATTCTCATTCCCGTTCTGTACCGGTCGTGTTTTTAACTGATCACATTGTTGAATTTCTTAATGATTACGGTGTTGAGGTAAACGGAGAAAATTGCGTTGCCGATGAAGTTATATTAAATGATGACAATGAGGCCGTTTTTTCGGAGTATAACCGTATTCAGAAAATGCAGGGCTTTAACCTTCTGTCTTATATCGGAAAAAGCGTAAACAGATATACCTTTCCCGTCGAAAATTGTCAGGATTACAATTCTGACGGAAACTTATATGCGACAGTATTGGTTTTTGAGGGGACTATAATTGCCGCCGATATACATTCAGTTGAATTGAATGGCTTTATACAAGGAGTGAAAAATTAATTTGTCTAAAATCAGAATTGATAAATTTTTGTCCTCACAGTTGAATATTTCAAGAACAGATGCGAAAAAGCTTCTGAAAAAGAAAAGCGTATCAGTTAATGATGTTCCTATAACAAAGGCTGATACAGAAGTGATTACTGACAGAGATGCCGTGAAGGTTTACGGTAAGTTTGTAGAGTATAAGGAATTTGTTTACATAATGATGAACAAGCCAAAAGGGGTTGTTTCATCAACAGAAGACGGCAGGGATGTTACGGTTATTGATATTTTGCCCGAGAGCTTAAAAAGAGCGGGACTGTTTCCTGCGGGACGTCTTGATAAGGACACCACGGGATTTGTACTTATTACCGATAACGGCAGCTTTGCTCATGATATTCTTTCTCCGTCTCATCATGTAAAAAAGACATATGTTGTAGGGGTTAAAGGTCTTGTTAATGAGGCTGATGAGCAGAAGTTTTTTAACGGTATGCTAATCGGCGATGAGTTATTCAAACCGTCTGAATTAAAATATCTCAGTTATTCCGATGAGGATAATTTGCATTATTATGAAATCAAAATTGTTGAAGGCAGATACCACCAGATTAAAAGGATGTTTGCCTCTGTCGGAAATCCGGTATGCGAATTGAGACGGACGCATATAGGCGGACTTGCTCTTGACAGTAGATTAATGCCGGGAGAGTCAAGAGAATTGACGCTGAAAGAGCTGGAATTGATAAAGAATTAATTGGTTCGTATAGTGAATTAGTAAAAATACACAATAGCCATTTCTACAAAAAAATGTGTGTGCTGTTGTGTATTTTTTTTGTTTGCCATAGCAAAACTTACCGAAATGAATAAAAAAAACAAAAAAAATTGTAATATTTTCTAAAAACTATTGCATTGAAGATGTAAAGTGTGTATAATTATCCTGATAAATATTGTGATTTTGTCTAAAAGGTAGACCAATTTAAAATTCTGTAGAATTGAAAGGATGAATTTTATGTCAAACCGTCTTTTTCAGAGCGTTCTTCATCAGATGAAGGATACCATTGGCAGAAACAGTGGTGTTATTGATGAATCAGGTACTGTTGTTGCGTGCACAGATCTTTCCAGAGTTGGTGATGTTGTAAGTATTGGTATATCGGAGATATTTGCTCTTAATACCGTTACAATAATCAATGGTGTTACATATAAGGCATTCGGCTCTCTTATGCAGCCGGAATACACTGTTTTTGTAGAAGGAAACGATGCACTTGCTGAAAAGATTGCAGGTATGCTTGCTGTTTCTCTTTCTTCAATAAAACAGTATTATGACGAGAAGTATGACAGAGGTAATTTTATCAAGAATGTTATGCTTGATAATATTCTCCCCGGTGATATTTACCTTAAAGCAAGAGAGCTTCATTTCAACAATGATGCGGTTCGTGTTGTTCTTCTTGTCAGATTCAATGATGTATGCGAATCATCAATGTTTGATACAATTCAGTCTCTTTTCCCTGATAAGAACAAGGATTTTGTTATCAGTGTCAATGAAAACGATGTTGCTATTATCAAGGATATTGCAGCTGCAACAGACAGCAAGGATCTTGAGAAGCTTGCCCGTTCAGTTATTGATTCTCTCGGCTCCGATGTTGCCGGACAGGCTGTTGTCGGTATCGGTACGGCTGTAAAGAGCATTAAGGATCTTGCAAAATCCTTCAAGGAAGCACAGGTTGCCCTTGAGGTTGGTAAGGTTTTTGATACGGAAAAGGTTATCATCAGCTGTGAAAATCTCGGCATTGCCCGTCTTATTTATCAGCTTCCCACAACTCTTTGCGATATGTTCCTTAAAGAAGTTTTTAAGGTTGGTCCTGTAGACTCATTAGACCACGAGACTTTATTTACAATTCAGAAGTTCTTTGAAAACAATCTTAATGTATCCGAAACATCAAGAAAGCTTTTTGTTCACAGAAATACACTTGTTTACCGTCTTGAAAAAATCAGAAAGCTTACAGGTCTTGACCTCAGAGAATTTGACGATGCGATCGTATTTAAAGTAGCTCTTATGGTTAAGAAGTATCTTGATTCTTCACCTATTAAATATTAATTCTCCAAAGGATTTTGATTTATGATTGATTTTATTGATGTGTCAAAGACATATCAGAACGGTACTAAAGCTATTACGGACCTCAACCTTCATATAGACAGAGGTGAATTTGTATTTGTTGTCGGTTCATCCGGTGCAGGTAAAAGTACATTTCTGAAAATGATTATGCGTGAGGAGGTCCCTTCTTCAGGCTCCATAGTTATTGATGGTGTAGAGCTTAATAAGTTAAAGGCAAAGGAAGTTCCTTATTACCGCAGAAAGCTTGGTATTGTATTTCAGGATTTCCGCTTAATTCCCAGCAGAACCGTTTATGATAATGTTGCTTTTGCAATGCATGTTATAGGAGCCAAAAGCAAGGATATTTCACGTCGTGTTGCATATGCACTCAGCCTTGTCGGATTAAGTGTCAAGGCAAAGAATTATCCCAATGAGCTTTCCGGCGGTGAACAGCAGAGAGTTGCTCTTGCCCGTGCCCTTGTTAATCAGGCAGACATTATTATTGCCGATGAACCTACCGGAAATATAGATCCCGAAATGTCAAGAGAGATTGTCGATCTTCTCAATCATATCAATGTGAATAAGAAGACAACAATTATTATGGTAACTCATGAGGTTGAGCTTGTTAAGCAGTACAATAAGCGTATTATTACTATTAATAACGGTACTGTTGTTTCTGATACGGCTCACCCCGAGCTTGTTCCGGCTCAGGTTGAAGAGCGTGTTGTTACTTCTCCGACCGCATTTTATGAGGCACCGCTTGAAGACGCTGAAATTGAAAGCTTTATTGACAGTTTTTCTCCGGACTCTTCTAAGGAGTAAATTATCTGTTGAATTTTTGTTTCAGTATGAAAGGTTAGTTTATGAAAAACAGAAATATTCGATATCTTACCCATGAAGGTATAAGAAATATCGGAATAAACAGGCTTATGTCTGTTGCTTCGGTTGCTGTTCTTATGTCTTGTCTTGTTATTATGGGATTTGCAGTGTTGCTTTTCCTTAATGTTGATTCTTTGCTTCAGCACATTGAGGCTCAGAATGTTGTTATGGTTTTTTGTGAAGTTGATGCCTCTCAGGAGGAAATTGATTACACCAAAACCAAGCTTGATTCAATTGATAATATTATTTCGGTTGAATTTGTTTCCAAGGAGGAGGCATTTGATTCTATAAAGGATTCACTTGGTGAAAATGCCGAAATCCTCAAGAATATTGATAACAGCTTTCTTCCTGTCGGATACCGTATAACTGTTTCTGATATGGCATTGTTTGATGAAACAGTTGCTAAGATTTCTTCTATAGAAACAGTTGACGATATACAACAGAACGGAAATCTTGCCTCTAAACTTGAGGAAATACGTTCAGCTGTGACATTCATCAGTATCGGTGTTATAATTGTTCTATTTGTTGTTTCAATGTTTATTATTGCAAATACCGTACGTATAACGATGTTTTCAAGAAAGCTTGAAATAAGCATAATGAAGGCCGTTGGCGCTACAAATTGGTTTGTCCGTTGGCCTTTCCTTGTTGAAGGTCTTGTTTTAGGGCTTATTTCGTCTGTCGTATCCTTTGCAGTGCTTGCTTTACTTTACAATCTTTTGAGCGGACCTTTTGCTTCAATTTTCGGACTTCTCGGAAATGTAGTTGTAAGCTTCTGGGATTATGCAATTGTTATTTTCTGCGGCTTTGTTCTTATCAGTGTTGTTACCGGCGGCTTCGGCAGTCTTATCTCCATGAGAAGATATCTTAAGGAACAGGGGAGTGTAGTTCTTGATGAAAACTGATTTCTTTAAGAGAGTGATTTCAATATGTCTTACTGTTATATTTTGTTTTATGTTCTCTGTTGAAATATTTGCTAAGCTTTCACAGTCAGAACAAAATAAAATTGACGAATATGAAAAGGAGCAGCAGATTTTACAGGACAAAATAGATGCTGCTCAGGAAGAAATTGATAAATTAAAGGTTGATATCAAGGATAAAGAGGTATATGCAGGTCAGCTTGCTGTCCAGATTGAAAACTTTCAGTCTCAGATAGATGTTCTGAATAAGAAAATCGACGGTCTTGAGGCAGAAAAGAAGGTTATACAGGAAAAGATTGATGCTCTCAATATTGAAATTGCACAGATAGATTCTGATATAAAAGAAAATGAAGCAGAAGTGGCACGCACTGAAGAAGAGATTTCAGATGTTTATCTGAAGCTTCAGGACCGTTTGTTTGAAAACTATGTAAATGGTGCCACATCTGAGCTTGAATTGTTGTTTGACTTTGATAAAAACGGTGATTTTTCCACTTATCTCATTATTCTTGAATTGCTTCAGTTAAGAGCTGAAAATGATGCACAGCTTGTAAAAACTCTCAATGAAGATATTGCAAGAATTGATCTTCTGACTGCTGAATATGAGCGTATGATCAGAGAAATTGAGGTAAAGAGAGATGAGCATCAGCTTCAGGTTGATGATTATAATCTGAAAGAAAATGAGGTTGTTATTGCCCGCTCAAAGCTTGAGGATTCACAGGATGATCTTGTAGTTTTACAGCAAGAGGCATACGCTTATATACGTGAGCTTGATGCACAGAGTGCTACTTATGAAAAGCTTGTTGCAAGTTATGAAGCCGATATAAAGGCATTTGATAATAAGATTGATGCCATAATAAACGGAGCATCCAAGGGTGACGGCAATGTTGCATCAAAGCCCGGTGGATTTATCTGGCCCTTGCAGTATAGCGATGTATACATATCTTCCTCCTACGGATACAGATATGATCCGATTTCCGGAGTTTATAAGCTTCACGGCGGAACTGATACGTGTTGTTGGAGCGGTACTATGGGAAAGGCTGTCAGAGCCTCAGCCTCAGGTACTGTTATAATCGCTACATGGCATAATTCATACGGATATTATGTTGGTGTTGACCACGGTAACGGTATTGTAACCATTTACGCCCATAACAGTTCACTTAATGTTTCGGTTGGGCAGAATGTAGCCCAAGGAGATATTGTAGCATATGCAGGTTCAACCGGCTATTCAACAGGTGCCCATTGCCATTTTGAAGTTCGTGTAAACGGAACAAGGGTTAATCCGGCTAATTATGCCTCTTTACCGTAAAATATTTGAAAGTTGAGTTTTATGACAAAAAAGATTTCATTCGGAATAACACTTGTGCTTGTTATTATATCTGTAATAGTTTCAAGTGTTGTGACATGCTTTGTTCTTATAAATTCCTATACCGATTTGCTTGCTGATTTACCCGACAGGGCAGAGCAGTATAGTAAATTATCAGAAATGGATGAGCTTATCAGAAAAGAATATTACGGTGATATTGATTCCTCTGTTGTTGACCGCAGTCTTGTTTCAGGTATTGTTTCAGGTTTGCAGGATCCGTATTGCTATTATATTTCTGCGGAAAATATGAAGGAATATTCCGATTATTTACAGGGAAAGCTTGTGGGAACGGGAATTACATCATATTATGAAGCTGAGACAGATGCTCTGATTGTAAGCTATGTTGATGCATTTTCTCCTGCAAAAAATGCAGGTATTGAAGCAGGTTATTTTATTGTATCTGTCAACGGAACAAATGTATCAGAAGAGAATGCCTCTGTATTGGCTGAAAGATTGGGACAAGGTTTTGATAAAAAAATCAAGGTCGGCTACTGTAAGGATGCAGAAAAACAGCAGATAACAGTAATTGAGCTTAATTGCGGATACAGATATCCTTCTTGTGAGTATAATATATCCGGTAATGTCGGATATGTTCATTTTTCTTCTTTTTATGAGGATACCTGTTCGGTATTTAATTCTGCGGTTGAACATTTCAAGGCAAACAATATCAGTGCTTTAATAATTGATTTGCGTAATTGTTCAAGCAACGATTATGAGTCTGCCGCCAAGGTGATTGATATTATTGTTCCTGTTGCAAGCGAAGGGACAAAGGCATTATATACTGCAAAAAATGCTGATAATGAAATTCTTTCAAGATATTCATCTGATGCTGATGCTCTTAATATGTCAATCGTAGTTCTCATTAACGGAAGAACTGAATCTGCAGCAGAGCTTTTTGCCTGTGATCTCAGAGATTTCGGCAAGGCAAAGCTTATAGGTGAAACAAGTGCAGGTCACGGTACAATGCAGAAGCTGTTTGAACTCGAAGACGGTGCCGCAGTATCGCTGACTGTTGCAGAGATATATCCTTATGTAAGCGAAAGCTTTGACGGTGTAGGTGTTACCCCTGATATTGAAATAGAGACATCTGAATCCTTCAAGAATAAGCTGGATTTTACTGATTTTTCAGATGACGAGCAATATAAGAAAGCATATTCATATCTTTCGGGACAATAATAAAAACGCAGGGTTAATAATCCTGCGTTTTTTCTATTCTAAAGTTAAATTATTTTTAATTTTTTCATACAGTGAATCTCCGATGCCCTTGACATTCCGTAATTCATCAATCGAAACAAAATCACCGTTTTCTTTTCGGTATTCAATTATTGCTTTTGCTTTTGATTCTCCTATTCCGTCTAATCTTGTTAACTCAAAAACATTATCGCTGTTGATGTTAACCTTGAAATCAGTAGCTTCAGGCTTTGTTTCAGGTTCAGTGAAATAATAATCTGTTGTAAAATAAAAATCTTCAGCATGAATTGTCTCAATAACCTGCATTCCTAAAATGTAGGAAACAAGCACTGCGATAATGCAGATAAGAATTCTGATAACAGTTGTATCGGATATTTTTCTTGATGTTTTTGATTCATTATTTGAAATATTTTCCGTATGGTTCATATTAATCCTCACATTTTCAGATTATGTGATTATTGACATTAATTTTTGTTGTTTTTGAGAATATCCTTTTGTATCGTGTAAATAATAATAGCGATTAAAGAAAAGGAGTGAAATTTTAATGCTTGATAAATTAGCCTTGATACTTGTTATCATCGGTGCAATTAATTGGGGTGCAATAGGCTTATTTCAGTTTGATATTGTCGGTTGGATATTTGGCGGACAGTCAGCCATTGTAAGCCGTATCATTTTTACAATTGTTGCATTGGCAGGTATTTGGTGTATTTCGTTGCTTTTCAGAGAAAACGAAGTGCTTGTTGAGAACAAAGACATCTGACACAATAAACTGAGGCTTGGTAACACTGTGTTATCAAGCCTCATTCGTAATTATTTTACTGCAGCAAGAAGCTCATCAATCTTATCTGTTTTTTCCCATGAAAGATTGAGATCAGTTCTGCCGATGTGGCCATATGCGGCAACATTATGGTAGATGGGTTTACGAAGCTCAAGATTATCAATGATCGCTGCAGGTCTGAGGTCAAATACCTTATTGACGGCATCAGAGAGTGCAGAATCCGATACTTTGCCTGTTCCGTAGGTATCTATAAGCACAGATACGGGACGGGCAACACCGATTGCATATGCAAGCTCAACCTGACATCTGTCTGCGAGTCCTGCCGCAACAATGTTTTTTGCTACATATCTTGCAGCGTAAGCTGCAGAGCGGTCAACCTTTGTGGGATCCTTTCCTGAGAATGCACCGCCGCCGTGACAAGCATAACCGCCATATGTATCAACAATAATCTTTCTTCCGGTGAGACCGCTGTCACCTTCGGGTCCGCCTGTTACAAATCTGCCTGTGGGATTGATAAAAAATCTTGTATTTTCATCAATGAGATTGCTGTCGATAGTTGTAAGAATAACCTTTTCGATCATGTCTTTTCTGATTGTTTCAAGATCAACATAAGCTTTGTGCTGTGTTGAGATAACTACAGTGTCAACACGAACAGGCTTGTTGTCGTCATATTCAATGGTAACCTGAGTTTTGCCGTCAGGACGAAGATAGTTAAGTGTTCCGTCCTTTCTGACTTCACTGAGCTTCTTTGCAAGCTTGTGTGCAAGTGTTATAGGCATAGGCATAAGCTCGGGTGTTTCATTACATGCATAACCGAACATCATACCCTGATCGCCGGCACCGTGAAGATTGTATGAATCCTCTTCACCGTTTTTGAGTTCAAGAGATTTGCTGACACCCATATCAATGTCGGGGGACTGCTTATCAATAGTTGTAAGAACAGCACAGGTGTTTCCGTCGAAGCCGGCATCGGGAGAATTGAAGCCGGTATCGCAGATTGCTTTTCTCACAATAGCAGGGATATCAACATTTGCTTTTGTTGTAATTTCACCCATAACAAGAGCCATACCTGTTGTACATACACTTTCGCATGCTACACGTGAATAGGGATCCTGTTCAAGTAATGCATCAAGAAC
>JAZNRX010000089.1:0-6679 GCA_045590915.1 Acutalibacteraceae bacterium
TGTGTGCATTTTCACCGTCAAAGGTGAGATATGTAACGGGTGCGGGATGGCCTGTCAGTGAGCCGAGATTTATCTGGGTGATTTTATTTCCCTTTTCGGAAACAAATTCCGTTGTTCTTTGCATATGTGAGTGGCCGACGAACATAAGACGAAGACCGCTGTCGGCGAGAACGGATGCCACTTCAAAATTATCACCGATGCTCTGTCCGCTGTTTATCAGCTTGCAGAAGGGGTGAAGAAGCAGATGATGCTCCATTGCGATACATTTACAGCCGTCTTTTTCGGCATTTTTGAGTTGGGTTGTCATCCAGCTCAGATGCTCCTCGCTGTAGCCTGATTTTCCGCCCTCGGCATCGCAGTCATCATTGACTGCAAGAAGACGAAGTCCGTCACAGACCTGAAAGCATTTTGAAACAAGACCGATTTTTGTTTTATATTCACTGATGCAGTCCTTTTCTCCGAATGTGCCGTACCACTGTGTCAGCTCATCGGGGGAGAGAGTTTCAACATCATTGTATGTGTTTTCACCGTCAAAGCGGCGGGGATTGTGGTCAGAACACCAGTCGTGTGTTGAGGTTATCACATAAAGCTTCTTTTCTTCATTGAAGCGTGTGAATTTTTCATGCACTTCCTCATGGCTGAATTTTTCGCCGTCATTGGTGATGTCACCTGCAATGCAGACACAGTCGGTGTCTTCCTTAAGGAATTTACTGAAGGCACTGTCAAGAATTGCCCCCGTTTCCTTGAGACACTTCTGGTCACTGCCCTCTCTGAGCTCATATGCTCTGCCTGAAACACCCAATTTTTCACTGTAATGGTGAAGGTCTGCAATAAATGCAATCTTATAATCTGCCATATATTCTCTCCGTTCCCAAAAACTGCCTTTAAAAAAGACAATTTATGAATAAATTATAAATTAATTGTGAATAAAAGTCAATTAAAGAATTATAATATAAAGTAATTCGTCAATTTTATACGATAAATACGTGTTTTTGTTGGTTAAAAAAATCGGTTCAAGCCTTAAAACCTGAACCGACCGTTATTATTTGTGATAAAGCTTTTTGGTTTCGCTCTTGGGCTCACAGGTCATATGTATTCCCAGCTTTTTGAAGGTCTGCACGTCAACTGTTGAAAGCATAACAGAGGAATGTGCCTCGAGACCTTTGAGGAGAGGAAGCTGCTCAAGTGCCTTTTTTGCAAGGGGATTTGTTACGGCACAGATTGAAAGAGCAATAAGCACCTCATCAACGTGAAGACGGGGATTGTGGCTTCCCATAGACTGTGTTTTAAGCCTTGTTATAGGCTCGATTATTGCAGGGGAGAGAAGAAGAACATCATCGGGAATATCCGCCAGTGTCTTTATAAGATTTATAAGCATAGCAGAGGAAGCTCCAAGAAGCTCAGAGGTTTTTCCCGTAATGATTTTTCCGTCTGCGGTTTCAACGGCGGCGGCGGGCTTGCCTGTCAGCTCCGCCTTTTTAAGAGCCGCACTCACTGCGGGGCGGTCCTCGGTTGAAATGCCCAGCTGATGCATAAGAAGCTCAATCTGATGAACCACTGTACTGTCGCCGAGTCCCTGACGGGAAAGACAGGCGGCTTCATAATATCTTCTTATAACCTCCTGCTTTGAGGCATCGCACACCGCATCATCGTCAAAAATGCAGTTACCTACCATATTTACGCCCATATGCGTGGGGGATTTATAAATACATTCACCCGAAATTTTGGTGAGCATAGCGTTGAGAACAGGGAAAATCTCCACATCTCTGTTATAGTTTACCGCCTTTTCACCGTATGCTTCAAGGTGGAAGGGATCTATCATATTTACATCGTTAAGGTCTGCGGTTGCGGCCTCATACGCTACATTTACAGGGTGCTTGAGAGGGAGATTCCAGATGGGGAAGGTTTCGAATTTCGAATAGCCTGCCTTCTGGCCTCTTTTATATTCGTGATAGAGCTGAGAAAGGCACACTGCCATTTTTCCTGAGCCGGGGCCCGGTGCGGTTACAACCACAAGTGAACGCTCGGTCTCAATGAAATCGTTTCTTCCGTAGCCGTCATCACTGACGATAAGGGGGATGTTGTTGGGATAATCGGGGATAAGATAGTGGCGGTATACCTTCATACCGAGGCTTTCCAGTCTTTTCTGGAAGCTTACAGCGGCACTCTGCTCGGCAAACTGTGTGATGACCACACTGCCCACAAAGAGACCTATTTCTCTGAAGGCATCTATAAGGCGCAGACAATCGGCATCATATGTAATTCCGAGATCTCCTCTTCTTTTATTCTTTTCAATGGCATCTGCGGAAATAACAATAACCATTTCCGCTTCGTCACGAAGCTCCTGAAGCATTCTTATCTTGCTGTCGGGCTGAAAGCCGGGAAGCACACGGGACGCGTGAAAATCGTCGAAAAGCTTTCCGCCGAATTCAAGATAGAGCTTGCCGCCGAACTGATTTATACGCTGCTGGATGCATTCGGACTGCATACGCAGGTATTTGTCGTTGTCGAAACCGATTTTTGCCATTTTCGTACCCCTCTGATAATCGTGATAGTCCGTGAATATACTGATAATTGTAGCATCAAACCGAAATAAAGTCTATAGAAAAAACAGAAAATTACAAAATTATCAATAAGCCGCCAATCTTATGAGAACCTCTGTCATTTTTTCAAGGCTTTGGGCGGATATGAATTCTCTGACGCTGTGGAAGTTTTCTCCGCCTGTGGAGAGATTGGGACAGGGAAGTCCCTCATAGGAAAGTCTGGCACCGTCTGTGCCGCCTCTTATGGCAACGCAACGGGGTGTGACACCCGCTTCGGAAAACGCTCTTTTTGCATTGTCAATGAGATACATAAAGGGCTCGATTTTTTCCTTCATATTGTAATAGCTGTCATTTATTTCAACTGTGAAGGTGCCCTCACCGTGCACACTGTTGAGATAATTTGTGAGCTTTGTAAGAAAAGCCTTCTTGCTTTCAAACCTTTCTTTGTCGTGATCTCTTATAAGCATACGGATTTCTCCCGAGGTCTCGTCGGCTTTTATGTCGTGGATGTGATAAAAGCCCTCATAGCCTTCCGTTGCGGCGGGAATTTCGTTTTTCGGCATCATTGAAATAAATTCATTTACGTATAAAACCGCATTTTTCATCTTGTTCTTTGCGCTTCCGGGATGAATTATCACGCCCTTTACAGTGACTCTTGCACTTGCGGCATTGAAGTTTTCATGTTCAATTTCACCGAGTGCACCGCCGTCAACGGTATAGGCTTCCTTTGCGGCAAAGCGTGAGAAATCAAAATGGTCCGCTCCTCTTCCTATTTCCTCGTCGGGAGTGAAGCATACCGCAACGGTTTTGTGAGGCAGGTCGGGATTATTTATAAAATATTCGCACATGGAAACGATTTCGGCAATACCTGCCTTATCGTCTGAGCCTAAAAGAGTTTTTCCGTCTGTGACGATAAGCTGCTGTCCCTTGTAATTTTCAATAAAGGGGTATTCCTTAACGGTGGTAAAAATGCCTTCTGACAGCTCAATGTCACCGCCTGTATAATCAATTATTTTTGTGTTAATCGGTGAATCGGGAGCATCGGGAGAGGTGTCCATATGTGCGATAAAGCCGATTGCTCCGTCAATATTACCCGTAAGACAGGCGTAAACATAGCCCTTTTCATCAAGGACAACATTTTCCATCCCGAGACAAATCAGTTCATCGGCAATATATTTTCCGAGAGCCTTCTGCTTGTCGGTAGAGGGTGCTGCTTCCGAAAACTCATCGGAGGAAGTGGGAAAGGAAACATATTTCAAAAATCTTTCTGTAACTGTCATTGTTTTCACACCTTAAAATATTTTTTGGTTATACAAATTCTCCCTTGCACACACAAGGGAGAAAAATGATAGAAAGCAGATAATAATGCAGGAAGACCTTAGACTGTCTTTGAAACTTATCTGTTGGCTGCAAGGAATTCGAGGGTTACTTCTGCTGTTTCGTCTGCGAGGTTTTCTATAAACATATGTCCGCCGCCCTCAACAACATAGTCAACGCTGCCCTCGGGAAGAACCTCTCTTATGGAGTTCTTTGAGCTGTCGGGGATAACGGAGTCTTCACTGCCGTTTACGAAAAGAACGGGCTTGCCGTTTTTAATGGCATCATAATTTGTGTTGGGAAGCATTGAGAATGAATAGCAGGCACCCTTGCCTGTGCCGTCAATTCTTATGGGGTCGGTGATTTTGGAAATGTCATAGCTTGCGGCATATTCCTTGTCGTTGAGTCCCATCTGTAAGAAAAGTTTAACGAGAATATCAAAGCGTGTCATAAGCTGCATAAGAGGGCCCATAACGGCAACAAAGGCGTCGTTGCCCATAAGTGCCGCCATTTCGGGAGAATTGTCGTTTCCGCCTGTGCCGTAGAGAAGAAGGTTTTTCACGCTTTCGGGATATTTCTCGGCAACTGCCTGAGCAATATAACCGCCCATTGAGTGACCTGCAACATACCATGGCTTATCGGAAAGCTCAACCATAAGAGCGTGCATAATTTCTTCTCTGGGAAGCTTTTCGGTGGATGCTGTTTCTCTTGTTGAATAGCCGAAGTCGGGAAGGTCTGCAAGCACACAGGTATAGCCTGCCGCCTGAAGTCTTGTTGCTAATTCAACCCAGCAATAAGAGGAAAGAGCAAAGCCGTGAATCATAAAAATCTGATCAATTTCGTTTTCAGCCTCAAAAACTCTGTAGTGAATTGAATATTCCTCATATTCAAAGAATTTACTGTCATCAAAGGGTGTTTCATAAGCGGCAAATGCGGGAGAAGCCACTGCAAGCATCATTACAAGGCTTAAAATGAGAGCAAATATTTTTTTCATAACAATTTCCTTTCATACTGTTAATATTTAGTTCATAATATCATTTGCGGATGTCTTTTTCAAGTGTACATAAAAATTTATTGCAAAATTTCTTGTTTTCTATGGAAAAAACCGTAAAATAATGCTAAGATATTGTTGTTACGGAGGAATTGATATGGATATTATGGATTTAGCCTCAAAGGGCATTGTGAAAATTACAAAAAATTACGGTAAAAAGGTTCAGAGAACAACCACTGCACATCCCATTCCCGAGGAAAAGCCGGTAAAGCTTTCGGGTGAGAAATTCCGTGCAGGCTTCTCACGGGATGAGATTATGCCCGACCTTTCCCTTGACAGAACATACTGGATTGCAGGTCACGGCTCGGGACACAAAATGGAGGGAATACTCTCTCCCGTATATATCCACGCCTTATGGCTTGACTGCGGATGCGACGAGGGCATAATCTGGATAAGTGCGGATATCGTGGGACTTACAAACATTGAAGTGAATAAAATCCGCTCGATGATACTTTCCCGTCCCGAAATGAAAAACTGCAGGGCAGTACATTTCAGCTGTACTCATTCCCATTCGGGTATTGACACTCTCGGCTATTGGGGCAAGGCAAACCTTGTGAGCATCCCCTCTGACGGCAAGGTGCCCGAATATATGGAGATGCTGTTCAAAAAGGCTGTCAAGGTCAGCGTGGAAGCATACAATAACAGAAAAGAAGGTTCACTGTATAAGGGCTTCATAGGAATTGAAAACGGACTTTCCACAGGCAGACGTCTTCCCGACCGTCATGAAGTGCTTTCCCGTCTTCGTTTCGTGCCCGATGACAAGAGTGACGAAATATGGGTAATGAACATCGGTGCCCATCCCAATTCGCTGGGCGGAAATAACCGTCAGCTTTCAGGTGAATATCCCTACTTTATGAGAGAAATCATCAAGAAGGAAAAGGGTGCGGATGTCATTTTCGGTATCGGTGCCATAGGCGGAATGGATGCCAAGGATTTCTCCTGTGAGGACAGGGTTGAGGAAATAAAAAAGCAGGCTGAATATTATGCCGAAAAGGTGCTTTCCATTGAAAATGAAAAGAAGCTTTCTCCCGAAATAAAGTTTATTACACAACAGCTTTATCTCCCTGTTGACAACAACGTGCTTCTGCTTCTTGCAATGAGAGGAACCATGAGCTTCAAGGCATTCCCCTCAAATCTTTCGAGCCTCGGCGTTGCCATGAAGACGGAAATCACCTATATGACAATAGGCGATCAGAAAATTCTTATGCTCCCCGGTGAAAACTTTGTTTCCACTGTTTACGGCGGCTTTATGGATAAGGAAAATTCCACAACAGGTCTCGGTGAAGAGGTCAATGCAAAGCCCCTTGCGGATATTGCAGGCGACCGCGAAATGATTACCTTCGGTGTCACAAACGATATGGCAGGCTACTGTGTTCCCAAAAACGATTTCGTGCTTCATCCCACCCAGCCCTATCTCAATTCCACAAGAGACCGATTCAATGAAAACCACTATCACGAAACAAATTCAATGGGCCCCGAAACCCACAGAATTCTTGCAGAAGCATTTGAAACGGTAGTTAAGAATTTTAACGGATAAGTATTTTTTGAATATATTGATTACGGTGATGATATGAAGCTTATAAAAATCATTTCTCTTATTCTTGCCTTTTCTGTGCTTTTCTCTCTTTCCTCCTGCAAAACGGACAGCGTGAATGAAACCACCACCGTTTTTTATGAGGAAACAACTGAAAACATAACAGATGAGCAGACAACTGCTCCCCTCGTTGAAATTACAACAAATCTTCCCGTTGAGATAGTGACAGAGGCT
>JAZNRX010000090.1:0-3297 GCA_045590915.1 Acutalibacteraceae bacterium
GTTGTCAAAGCCGCAAAGGCTAACGGTATTGAATGGCTTATTCTTGAAAATGACGATCCCGTACCCGACGGAATTTCCGACATCACAAGAAGCATGCAGTGGCTTAAGGAAAATGTATAATTGAGGGTAGAGGAGTTGCAAATTCGGAATTCGGAGTTTGCAGAAGGCAGCTTGCCTCTTTTACTGTTTTATAAATTTTGTTTCGGAAGAATCGGAATTGTTCGGCAGGAATATTTTTAAGCTTCATATATTTTCTGCAATATGTCCGTAAGACATACAATGTGAAGCTGATTAATACCTCCGAATTCCGAACTCCGAATTTTGAATTATATTTACGGAGGAAATATAATGAAACTTGGTGTTTTTACTACACTTCTGAGCAACCTCTCACTTGAAGAGGCTCTTAAATATTTTACATCTCTCGGCATCGAAATGATTGAAATCGGTGTGGGCGGCTATCCGGGAAATGCTCACGCTGATCCCGAGGTGCTTCTCAATGACGAAAAGGCATTTGAGGAATTTACGGCACTTATAAAGAAGTATAATGTTGAAATTTCCGCACTTTCCTGTCATTCAAATCCCGTTCATCCCAACAAGGAAGAGGCAGCAGCATCAGATAAGGCAATAAGAAATGCAATTCTTCTTGCAGAAAAATTAGGTCTTCATCAGATAAATACCTTCTCAGGCTGTCCCGGTGACTATGAGGGTGCAAAATATCCCAACTGGGTAACATGTCCCTGGCCCAATGATTTCCTTGATATTCTCGACTGGCAGTGGAATGAGGTTCTCATCCCCTATTGGAAGGATCTTGTTGAATTTGCAAAGGCTCACGGCGTAAACAAGATTGCTCTTGAAATGCACCCCGGCTTCTGCGTATACAACACAGAAACACTTTTAAGACTTCGTGAAGCAGTAGGTCCCGAAATCGGTGCAAACTTCGATCCCAGCCACCTTATCTGGCAGGGAATGGAGCCTGTTGCAGTTATCCGTGCTCTCGGTGATGCTATTTTCCATGTTCACGCCAAGGATACAAGAATTGACAAGTATAACACTGCAAGAACAGGTGTACTTGATACAAAGCTTTACAGTGACGAAATCAACCGCTCATGGATTTTCCGTAGTGTAGGCTACGGTAACGACGAGCTTTACTGGAAGGACATTATTTCAAATCTCCGTCTTGTAGGCTATGACTGGGCTCTTTCCATTGAGCATGAGGATTCGCTTATGAGCCAGAATGAAGGTCTTTCAAAGGCTGTGGGCACTCTCAAAAACTGCCTTATCACAGAGGACTCAGCAGCGGCATGGTGGATATGAAAAATTTACCCCGTAAATTTTTCAGGTAAAAGGTAAGAAGTAATAGTGAAGAAGTGAAATTCACAATTAAAAGAAAGAGGACGGTGCGGTGCGCCGTCCTTTATTTTATTATATAGGAAATTGCTCGCGATGTGAGCAATTTGCATATAACAAGAAACACCTACAGCCCCCATGATTGGGGGGAGGGGGTTGATAAATCGTAAGATTTTTTCTTATGCTTTTTCATCTGTTGCTTTTCTTCTCACAAGGCTGTCTGCCGTCGGTTATTTTTTTTGTATAGTTTACAGTTTTTGTTTATTAATCTTATACAATTTTATCATTGAATTAGATTTTTTGTTATGATATATTATAATAGTAAAAATATGGCGGTCTTGGGGACTGCTTTTTGAAAGGACGATTTAATTATGGCTGAAAACAGACTTATCGGCGATTATCCCGTAATCGGAATACGCCCCTGTATCGACGGAAGAAGAGGCCCTCTTGATGTAAGAGGCTCACTTGAAGAGCAGACAATGAATATGGCAAAAACTGCCGCAAAGCTTATTTCCGATAACCTTAAATATACTAACGGCGAGCCTGTAAAGGTTGTTATTGCCGATACGACCATCGGCAGAGTTGCAGAAGCCGCCGCCTGCGCAAACAAGTTCAAGAAGGAAGGCGTTGACATCACTCTTTCCGTAACTCCCTGCTGGTGCTACGGCTCCGAAACAATGGATATGGATCCCATGACCATCAAGGGTGTATGGGGCTTCAATGCAACAGAGCGTCCCGGTGCTGTTTATCTTGCTTCCGTTCTTGCAACTCACGCTCAGAAGGGACTTCCCGCATTCGGTATTTACGGTCACGACGTACAGGATGCAGATGACACAACAGTTCCCGCTGATGTAGAGGAGAAAATTCTCCGCTTTGCCCGTGCCGCAGTTGCCGCCGCATCAATGAGAGGCAAATCATATCTTCAGATAGGCTCTATCTGTATGGGTATCGGCGGTTCCTCTATAAGCCCCGAATTCATTGAGGAATATCTCGGTATGCGTGTTGAATCCGTTGACGAGGTAGAAATCATCAGAAGAATGAGCGAAAATATCTATGACGAGGCTGAATATCAGAAGGCTCTCGCATGGACAAAGGCTAAATGTAAGGAAGGCTTCGACAAGAACCCCGAATTCGTAAGAAAGTCCCGTGAGCAGAAGGATGCAGACTGGGAATTTGTTGTAAAGATGATGGTTATCATCAAGGACCTTATGAACGGCAATCCCAATCTTCCCAAGGGCTGTGAAGAGGAAATGGTAGGCCATAACGCTATTGCCGCAGGCTTCCAGGGACAGAGACAGTGGACAGACTTCTATCCCAACTGTGACTTCGGTGAAGCTCTTTGCAATACATCATTTGACTGGAACGGTGCAAGAGAGCCCTACATCCTTGCAACAGAAAATGACGTTCTCAACTCCATTTCAATGCTCTTTATGAAGCTCCTTACAAACCGTGCTCAGATGTTTGCTGATGTCCGTACCTTCTGGAGCGAAAGTGCTGTTAAGCGTGTTACAGGCTATGATATTGAGGGCAAAGCAAAGGCTGCAGGCGGCTTTATTCACCTTATTAACTCAGGTGCTTGCTGTCTTGACGCTTGCGGTGAGGTTAAGGATGAAAACGGCAACGCTGTTATGAAGCCTTGGTATGACGTAACCGAGGAAGACATCGAAAAGATGCTTGCCGCTACAGAATGGGCACCCGCAGACAACGGCTATTTCAGAGGCGGCGGATATTCCTCTCGCTTCCTCACCCGTGCCGAAATGCCCTGTACAATGATAAGAATAAATCTCGTTAAGGGACTGGGCCCCACAATTCAGATTGCTGAAGGCTATACAGTAAATCTTCCCGATGAGGTTTCCGATACACTCTGGAAGAGAACAGACTATACATGGCCTTGCACATGGTTCGCTCCAAGTCGGAGGCCAAGCGGGCTTAGGAAGACAAATTGGCAAC
>JAZNRX010000091.1:0-10654 GCA_045590915.1 Acutalibacteraceae bacterium
ATTCTGACCATATTGTAAAGGAAACCGTCACCCTCCACACGAAAGATTACCATATCGCCGTCTCTTGTAACAGATGCATCAAAAACAGTTCGTACCGTTGTTTTTGTGGTTGCACCTGCGGCACAGAAGGCGGAAAAATCATATGTTCCGATAAAGTCCTTCGCCTGTTCATTCATAAGCACGGCATCGAGAGGATATTTATGAAAATATGCCTTATTTATATAAAACGGATCACGAACCTTGCCGTTGTAGATTTTATAGACATATTCTTTTTTTACACAATCGAAGCGGGCATTAAAATTCTCCGAAGCATTTTCACTGCCCAAAACAGCTATGCTTTCAGGTAAATAATAATTCATTCCGCTTATAAGCTTTTCAAGGGGGAAAACTTTTTCTGTACGGAAATTGCATTTAAAACAGTTGGCGTGAACTCCCGTATCGGTTCGGCTGCAGCCGGTAACGCTTATCTTTTCGTTAAAAAGCTTCAGGAGAGCATTTTCCACACATTCCTGAACAGTCAGAGCATTTTCCTGTCTCTGCCAACCGTGAAATGGGCTTCCGTCATATTTAAGAGTCAGCAGATAATTCATCATATCACCCTCTCAAATAAAAAGAAGGAGGAAATTTCAAAAAAGCTGGTGACAATTACCGTACCGACAAGCACAAAAAGAATAACAAGAGCCGCATAATCGCGGGAAGCCAGCTTCATTTCCTTCATCCTTGTTCTTTTATTGTCACCTGTATAGCATCTGCATTCCATAGCAAAGGCGAGCTCGTATGCTCTTCTGAAGGAACTGACAATAAGAGGGATAAAAACGGGCACCAATGCTTTTGCACGCTGAGTTATTGTTCCTGTCTCAAGGTCTGCGCCCCTTGCCTTCTGGGCACTCATAATTATATCAATTTCCTCGATAAGCGTGGGAATAAACCTCAATGCAATGGTCATCATCATAGCAAGAGAATTGACATTCACCTTAAACAGCTTAAGAGGAGAAAGGAGTCTCTCTATGGCATCCGTGAGCATTGTGGGCGAGGTCGTATATGTAAGAAGCGAGCTGAAAAGTATCAGTGATACAATTCTGATTATTATAAAAACAGAGCTGAAAACACCGCCTGTTGTTATCGCAAAATCAAGCTGAGGGAATGGCTTCCACAAAACAGCACCGCTGTCATTATAGGCTATCTGAAGAATGCCTGTAAAAATTACAAGCACAACAATCATTTTAAGCCCGTTGAGAATTACCTTGAATGATATTTTTGATATAAAAACCGCAGCTATTGCACTGAAGAACAAAAGTCCCAGAGAAAAAAAGTTTTTACACAAAAACAAGGCGACAATAAACACAAAGGTTATCACTATCTTCATTCTCGGATCAAGCTTATGTATAAATGAATTTCCGGGAAAAAACTGACCGATGGTTATATCCTTAATCATATATTTTTCCTCCCCATATAAAAATCCGTCAGTTCCTTTACCGCTTCTTCAACGGTAAAAACATCCGGTGAAAGCTGAGGAATTTTTTCTCGCAATTTGTTTATAACAGAAGTTGACACGGGAACACAAAGTCCCATTTCTATAAGCTTATGTGCCTGACTGAAAATATCCTTAACATTTCCCTCCATAGCAAGAGTACCCTTATTAAGCACAAGAAGCTTATCGGCACTTCTTGCCATGTCATCCATTGAGTGAGAAACAATAATAACCGTTGCCCCCGTATTTTTACGGTAGCTTTCCAGCATCTCCATTAGCTCGTTTCTGCCCTTGGGATCGAGACCTGCCGTGGGCTCATCAAGAATGAGGATTTCAGGATACATTGCCATAACACCTGCAATGGCACATCTTCGCTTCTGTCCTCCGGAAAGGTCAAAGGGAGATTTATTTAGAAGCCTTCTGTCAAGACCTGCAAAATCTGCCGCTTTTATTACTCTTTCTCTGATCTCTTCCTTTCCCAAGCCCATATTTTTCGGGCCGAAGGCAATATCCTTTGCACAGGTCTCCTCAAAAAGCTGATATTCGGGATACTGAAAGCAAAGTCCCACCTTGCTCCTGGCTTCCTTTATTGAGGCTTTATCGGCATTTATATCCTTGCCGTGAAGAAGAACCGTGCCGCTTTCAGGCTTCAGAAGAGAATTAAGCATCTTGATAAGGGTGCTCTTTCCCGAGCCCGTATGACCTATAATGCCGACGAGCTGTCCTTTTTCAACCGAAAAGCTGATATTTTTAAGTGCCGTTATTTCAAAAGGCGTTCCGTGGGAATACCCGTATGAAACATTTTTTACTTCAAGAATTGCCATCAAAGAACCTTCTTAATCCAGAATTTTAAGATAATTGTCTATGAGATTTTCAACTGTGAGGGTGGCCGCATCCAAAGGGACACCGTTTTTTATCAGTCCTGAAGCGATTTTAACCGTATCAGGCACATCAAGCCCTGCACCACGGAGCATCTCATCTTGTGAAAAAATTTCTGCGGGAGTTCCCTGTGAAATTATTTTACCGTTATCCATTACATATATTTTATCGGCAAAAACCGCTTCTTCCATGAAATGAGTAATAAGAACCACGGACATTCCCTTTTCCTTGTTAAGCTGTCTTGCGGTTTCAATTACCTCTTTTCTGCCTTTAGGATCAAGCATGGCAGTGGGCTCATCAAAAACAATACACTCAGGAAGCATGGCTATCATACCTGCGATAGCAACCCTCTGCTTCTGTCCGCCTGAAAGACGGTGTGTTTCGTGAAGGCGGTAGTCATACATACCGACAGCCTTAAGGGCATTGTCAACTCTTTGTCTTATGACCTTCGGCTCAATTCCCAGATTTTCGGGACCGAAGGCTACATCCTCCTCAACAATGGAAGCAACTATCTGATTGTCGGGATTCTGAAAAACAACACCGACCTTTTCACGAATTCTGAATTCGTTTTTCTCGTCGGAGGTATCCATACCGTTTACGAAAACCTTTCCCTTTGCGGGAATGAATATTGAATTGGAAAGCTTTGCAAGAGTGGATTTTCCCGAACCGTTATGTCCGAGGATAACAACAAATTCACCCTTATTTACAGTCAGACTGATGTTTTCTACTGCAAAATTCACATTCTCAGTCTGAGCTTCATCATCATATGTATATGAGACATTGTCAAAGACAATCAACTGCTTATCTTCCATCCGATTATTTTCTCTCCCAGACAGCCGTAGCACCGCAAGGAAGGACAAGACCGCTTTCTGTTACGGGAAGTCCTATTTCATCGGCACTGACGAAGCCTTTCAAATTTTTCGGTATTACACTACCGAGTATATAACTCATAACAGACGGGGAAAGTCCCGTTGTATAGGAATTTATCATAAATAACAGTGCATCATCACTGAGAAGTCCTGCACAAAGAGAGCATAGAGCAAACACTTCATTTTCAAGCTTCCACACTTCACCGCCGGGGCCTCTTCCGTATGAGGGCGGATCCATTATGATAATGTCATACTTATTTCCTCTGCGGATTTCTCTTTCCGCAAATTTCTTACAATCATCAACAAGCCATCTGACACTTCTGTCGGACAAACCTGAAATAACAGAATTCTCCTTTGCCCACTGAACCATTCCCTTTGAGGCATCAACATGGGCAACAGATGCTCCTGCACTGAGAGCACTGACGGTTGCACCGCCTGTATAAGCAAACATATTGAGAACCTTTACGGGACGGTTTGCTTTTTTTATAATGTCTGCGGTATATTCCCAGTTCACTGCCTGCTCGGGAAAAATTCCGGTATGCTTGAAGCCCATTGTTTTTATATTGAATTTAAGCTCGTTGAAGCCGATGCTCCAGCTGTCAGGCAGGTTTTTATAAACCTCCCATCTGCCGCCGCCCGTATTAGAACGGATATATCTTGCATCAGCATTGAACCAGAGTTTACTTGTTTTTGGTGTTGACCAGATTACCTGAGGATCGGGACGGATGAGAATATATTTTCCCCATCTTTCAAGTCTTTCTCCGTCGGAGCAATCTATAAGCTCATAATCCTTCCAATTTTCAGCCGCTCTCATTAAATCAGCCTTTCCTTTATTACCTGTATCAGAAGCTCTGACAGGCATTCTATTTTTTCTTTATCCTTACCCTCAAGCATTATTCTTACAAGGGGTTCTGTTCCCGAAGCACGCACAAGAACTCTTCCTTCGTTTTCAAGCTCCTTTTCTGCTTCGCTTATTGCATTTTTTATATCTTCATCCTCATTAAGCCTTAGTTTCCCCAATGAAGACACCTTTACATTTTTAAGCACCTGAGGATATATTTCAATTTCATCAGCAAGCTCATCTATTGTTTTTCCCGTATCCTTTATCACATTAAGAAGCTGAATAGCCGTCAGCTGACCGTCACCGGTTGTAGCATGCTGGAGAAAAATAATATGCCCGGACTGTTCTCCGCCCAGTGAATAGCCTTTTTCTGACATTTTCTCAAGAACATATCTGTCCCCGACCTTTGTTGTCTCACAGCATATTCCGTTCTTTTCCAGATACCTGAAAAATCCCATATTACTCATAACCGTAGCAACAACGGTATTCTGACAAAGACTTCCGTGTGACTTCATATGTTTTGCACATATTGCAATTATTTTATCCCCGTCAACAAGCCTTCCGAAGCTGTCAACACACAGAAGTCTGTCTGCATCACCGTCAAAGGCAAACCCGAGATCACAGCCGTTTTCTTTTACATATTTCTGTAATGCTCCGATATGTGTTGAGCCGCATCCGTCATTTATATTAACACCGTCAGGGCTGTCGTTAATTACAAGGCAATCTGCACCGAGCCTTCCGAAAAGCCGTCGGGCACTGACAGATGCCGAGCCGTTTGCACAGTCTATTGCTATTTTCAGACCGCGGTAATCAGCCGATGCGGTTTTTTCCAGATGCAAAAGATAATCCTCTAACAGATTTTCACCCGACACGATACAGCCCACATCACCGCCGACCTTAAGTTTAGGAGAAAGGATTTCATCAAGAATTATTGCTTCAATCCTTTCTTCCGCTTCATCGGGAAGCTTATATCCGTCTGAACGGAAGATTTTTATTCCGTTATATTCACAGGTATTGTGGGATGCGGAAATCATCACACCTGCATCATAAGAATATTTTTTTGTGAGATATGCAACCGCGGGAGTAGGTACAATTCCCGGTTGCACAACATCACAGCCCATGGAACAGAAGCCTGCGGATATTGCACTCATCAGCATATCGGCAGATTTTCTTGTGTCTGTTCCGATTAAAATTCTAAGTCTATCATTTGGTTTATCCTGTGACAGAAGCATAGCCGTTGCTCTGCCTGTTTTCAAAGCCAGCTCACAGCTTATTTCTGTGTTTGCTATTCCTCTGACACCGTCAGTACCAAATAATCTACCCACTAAAAAAGACTCCCTTGACCGTTATTTCCGGGAAGAGGGATTCCCAGATGTATATAGGCGGCATTTGTGACAACTCTGCCTCTGGGGCGTCTGTCGATAAAGCCGGCCTGCATAAGATATGGTTCATATACATCCTCGATGGTAACTGCTTCTTCACCAATAGCGGCGGAAAGCGTCTGAAGTCCGACGGGACCGCCGTTGTAATTATTTATCATTGTGGTGAGAATCAGTCTGTCTATATTATCCAGTCCCAATTCATCTATTTCCATTTTTTCAAGAGCCGTTTTTGCATCTCTGAGAGTTATTTCTCCCGAGCCTAAAACCTCGGCAAAATCCCTTACTCTTTTAAGGTATCTGTTGGCAAGTCTGGGGGTTCCTCTTGAACGCGAAGCAATTTCTATTGCCGCCTCATCATCAATGCCGATACCGAGAATTCTTGCACTTCTTTTTACAATCTGAGAAAGCTGCTCAGGGGAATAAAGCTCAAGTCTCAAAACCACACCGAACCTGTCACGAAGAGGTGCACTGAGGCTTCCCGAACGGGTTGTTGCGGCAACAAGAGTAAATTTCTGCAAATCAAGTCTTATGCTTCTTGCAGAAGGTCCCTTGCCGATAATTATGTCAATGGCATTATCCTCCATTGCAGGATATAAAACCTCCTCAACGCTTCTTGAAAGACGGTGAATTTCGTCTATAAATAATATGTCACCTTCATTGAGATTAGTAAGCAATGCCGCAAGATCGCCCGGCTTTTCTATGGCGGGGCCTGATGTTATTCTTATCTGCGAACCCATCGTATTGGCAATTATTCCCGCAAGAGTTGTTTTGCCAAGTCCGGGAGGGCCGTAAAGAAGAACATGATCGAGAGGCTCGTTTCTTCTCAATGCCGCCTGCATATAAACATCAAGGTTATCTTTGACTTTTTCCTGTCCTATATACTCACTGAGCGTTTTCGGTCTTAAATTAACCTCATAATCGCTTTCCTCAATACCGTATTCGGGCGAAGCAAGTCTTAAGGTATCGTCATCAAAAGAACTGATAGCCATATAGTTTTATCTCCTTGCAAGATTTCTCAGTGCCTGCTTGATTATATTTTCAACACTGTTGTTGGGATCAACTGAGGATACCGCATTTGCGGCATCTGAATGCGAATATCCCAAAGCCATAAGTGCATTTACTGCCTCTTCTGAATTTTCAGTGGGCATAAGTCCTGCGGAATTTTTTATAGCCGCGGTATCCATTCGCGAGGGGACAAGCTTTGAAACCTTATCCTTCAATTCTATAACAATTCTTTGTGCAATTTTCGGTCCCACACCCTGTGCCTTGGTTATGCTTTTCACATCCCCTGCAGTGATACTCAGAGCAAGCATTTCGGGAGTGAGAACGGAAAGAATGGCAACGGCTGCCTTGGGACCTACACCTGAGACAGATATAAGCATCTTAAAATACTGCAGTTCCTCATTATCGGCAAAGCCGAAAAGCTCCACTCCGTCCTCCCTTACTGCAAGATATGTAAAAACCGTAGCAATATCACCTATCGAACCCAGTTTTTTTAATGTATTGAGTGAAGTGCTGACATCAAATGCAATTCCGTTACACTCGACGGCAACTCTTGAAATATCACTGTAAACTATTTTACCCGTAAGGCTGTAAAACATAACTTTCTCCTTTATCTTCGAAGATATAAAGAACCGCTGCTGTGTGCGTGACATATTGCCATTGCCAGAGCATCCGCCGTATCATCGGGCTTGGGCACAGCACTGAGTCCCAGAAGCTGCTTTGTCATTTCCTGCACCTGCTTCTTTTCTGCCCGACCGTAGCCGACAACACTCTGCTTTACCTGTAGAGGTGTATATTCGAAGCATTCGGCTCCGTGCATTTTTGCCGCAAGAAGAATAACTCCCCTTGCCTGTGCCACATCAACGGCAGTTTTCTTGTTTGTATTAAAAAACAATTTCTCAATAGCAAGAGCATCCGGACGGTATTTTTCAAAAAGATAGGACAAATCCTCATATATGGATTTCAGTCTTTCGGTAAATTCCATTCCCGCAGGAGTGGTGATTGCTCCGAAATCCAACACAGTATATCTGTTATTTTCGTATCTTAAAATCCCGAAGCCCACTATTGCATAGCCGGGGTCTATTCCGAGAATTATCATACGGTCACCGCTTTACATAAATATTCATTTTAGTATATCATAAAATAAAAAAAAGAGCAACTGTTTTATCGCTCTTAATACGGGTAATTTCACATATTTCAGCAAGTTTTCGGTTTAATGAAAATATCGGAGATATGCTGCAACGCACATCTCCGATAAAGCACATTGATTATTCAACAGAATCTTCAATATTCTCGTTATCACTTGCATCTTCTTCGGGAAGAGGAAGAGTAACATCAAAGCCGAGATAGGATGTGAAAACCTCAAACATTTTTGTTACAAAATTGAGAATATAAGAAAGTGTGGGGAGCACGGGCTGAAGCATTCCCATAATTCCGCCTAAATCAAGACCGTCCATATTTTTACCGTTCAGCAAATTGCTGCCTTTCTCCGTAAGGAAATTTTTCTATGTGTCTATTTTATCACACTAATCAGAAAAAATCAAGAAAAGAATTATTCTGTCACTTCTGCAGCTGCTGTTTCCTCACTTGCTGTTGTTTCAGCAGGAGCCTCTTCCTGTGTTGAGGCTTCTGTCTGAGCCTCAGTGGTATTCTGAGTTTCTGAAGATGTTTCCTCTTGTGCAGAGGTAACTTCTTCTGTCTCAGAGGTAGCTTCTTCAGTTACTTCTTCTGACTTAGTTGTTTCTTCTGACTTAGTTGTTGTTTCAGTCTGTGCAGGTTTTGTTGTGGAAGGCTGAGGAGTTACGGGAGTTACAACGGGCTGGGTTCTTTTAGTTGTTTCTTCTTCAGCCGTTGCAGCCTCTTCTTCGGTGGTCTCCTCTTCGGTGGTTTCTTCCTCTGTAGTTTCCTCTTCGGAAGTCTGCTCCTCTGTGGTTTCCTCAAGAGATGTTTCCTCGGGAATTGTTGTTTCCTCGGGATTCTTAATATTGAGACCGCCTTCAACAAGAATTATGCACATAAGGGCAACAGATATTGCAATAAGAGCACCTAAGATGCTGAAAAGGGTTATTCTTGTTCTCTTATAGGCTCTTGCCTTTTTTTCTTCTTCCGTCAGAGGCTCTTTTTTTTCGGTATTTTTTTCAGGCTCAATAACTTCATTTTCATCAACGACAACAGTCTCAAGCTTTTCAATTACAACATCTGCCGAGCCGTCAGACGCAGTTTCTGTTACATCCTGAGAATTCTCATCATTACTTTCGGCTGTGTCATCCTGTATTTCGGACTGAGCAACTTCCGTAATCTCATCTGCATTGTCTGAAATTCTTTCTGCAAATTTCTCAGCAATCATATCTGAAGAAACAGCTAAAGTTTTCTCAGATACCTCTTCATTTTCTTCAACGGGAGCATCATTCTTGACAGCGGGAGCATTATTTTCTGCAACTGCTTCTTCACCCTTAACAACAGCATCATCATTTATAACTGATGAAAAATCGGGAACAAAGGCGGTTACATTCAATTCTTCCTCAGGTGCAACCTCAAGAATTTTTACCGCAATGGCACTTACAGCCATTGTTCCTTCTTTTGCAAGGCCGACCTTTGATATGTAGTTGATTATTCTTTTTACCGAACCGTCAGATATTCTGCAGATGTCTTCAATTTCCTTTTCGGAAATCACCTGAGCGGCACCGGGGCTTAAAAGGATGAAAATATCACCTGTGCTTACATCGGAGAAAAGACTGCTACCGTAATCAGCTACGGTATCAGTAACCTTCTGAGCAGTTACGGGAGTGCAGTTATTCAGCCTGTGCAGATAAAGGCGTGCATCAAAGTTGCTTGCAAGCACTGCTTTTCTTCCTGTTGCATAAAAACATGCACATGTGAGCTCACTTTCGCTTCTTCCCATATTCAGAAGTGCACTTCTGCAATCCTCATAAAAACCGCTGAATACAGTTTTCGCATCTCTGACAACAGGAAAAACCTCTGCCCTCTCGTTAAGAGCGGCAACGGAAGCATCTGCAAAGCCTTCAACTGCAGAAGAAGTCAGAGCAAAATATACACTTCCGCTTAATATTCCTGAACCTTTATAACCGTTTTTTATAACTTCGCGGGGAAAAACCTTACCGTTTACATTAACACTGTCCGTATTGAAGGAAGCTTCGGGACGTTTTTGTGTTACTATAGCGGCTTCTACTTTCATAGGCATGGAAAATTCCTCCTTTTTACTGTTTCGCGGTAAAATTACCGCACATATCAAGCAGCTTTTGTCTTACGTCTCCTGCAAGATACAGCGAGCCGCAGACAATAAGAGCATCAAAATCATCAATTTGTGAAAATGCAAGCTCAACACCGTTTTCGGCATCTTCACCCGCGACAGCCTCAATCTTATCCGAAACAAGAGCCGCAAGCTCGTGAGACTCCATACTTCTCGGATTTGAGGGCTTTACTGCAATAAGCTTTGAAAAATAAGGCAGGATGTTGGAAAGAGATTTCTTGCAATCCTTGTCCGCCATCATTCCCATAACAGCAAGAATCCGTTTATTTTTCAGGTGCTTTTCCATATATGCCGCCAATGCAGCGGTTGAACCGTCATTATGAGAGCCGTCAAGAATAACCAACGGATTTTCTGAAATAATCTCCGTTCTGGCAGGTATTCTGGCATTTATAAAGCCGTCATAATATGACTCAAACGGCAAATCGGCACCGCCCAGCTTCAAAATCTCAAGAGTCTGCCACACAAGAGCCATATTTTCAAGCTGATGCTTTCCTCCGAGGGAAATTCTGAGCTTTCCGCGGAGAGTGTTTACATAAGTTCCGAAAATATCCTCGGAAAGAACCTCAAAAATATTCTCGGGCTCAGCCTCAAGAAGCTGTGAATTCTTCTTTTGTGCCTGCTGTCTTATTACATCCAGCACTTCCGCTTTCTGCGATGCATTTGTTATTACAGGACAGTTGTTTTTTATTATTCCGCACTTTTCAAAGGCTATTTCGGAAAGTGTATTTCCGAGAATTGCCATATGGTCCTCGGAAACAGAGGTAATAATACTGACAAGAGGAGCTTCTATTATATTAGTCGCATCAAATCTTCCGCCCAGACCTGTTTCAAGCACCACATAATCGCATTTTTCTTCACAGTAAAAAAGAAATGCGGCGGCGGTTACTGCTTCAAATTCAGTGATCTTTATATTCTCTTCACTGAGCTTTTCAATTTCAG
>JAZNRX010000092.1:0-14022 GCA_045590915.1 Acutalibacteraceae bacterium
TGGCTTGTCAAATTGCACAAATAAAATTAATAAAATAACAAGAAACTGCCTTGAAATTCAGTAAAATCAAGGCAGTTTTTCTCTTTATTTAGTTATTTTGACGAACCTAAATTTCAAGAAGGGGTTTGTCATTACTCTGAAAGCACTGTCAAGCGACAGTGCTGTGCTTTTTATTCAACTCTGAGTACAAGATTATTAAGAACCACGCTTGCTTCAACATCAAGAACATCATTACCGCTTTCATCAAGTCCTATCTGATATGAGGGAACCTGAAGCATAAGATTTATAACATCACCGGACACAGCATCTTCACTGACAGTATATGTAACCGTACATATGTCTGCATCCTCAAGCTTTACGGTTTCTGCGGCAATACCTCTGATTGCAAGTCTGCCCTCAGCATCATCATCCTGATAATTTGCAGCCATAATCATTCCGTGTGCAGAAATTTCATTTTCCTTATAAACAAGCGGCTCATCGGCAAGAACATAAATATCAAAGCAGGCGGTATATTTTGCATTGCAGATATTAACAACAATCTGCACATTATCTCCTGCCTTTACTGTCGAAGTTTCCGTTTTAAGAGTTACAACGGGATATGCTTCATTCTCAGATGAATTTTCTGTTGTTTCTTCATTATTTCCTGCTGTACATGAGCACGCACAGAAAATCATAAATATTACAAGAAATATACTTAAAACCTTTTTCATAAAATCAACCCTTTTCGGTGAAATCTCTCAGTTTTTTACTGCGGTTAGGATGACGGAGCTTTCTGAGTGCCTTTGCCTCAATCTGACGGATACGCTCTCTTGTAACCTGAAACTCCTTACCGACCTCTTCAAGAGTTCTGGGATGTCCGTCCTCAAGTCCGAAGCGAAGCTTAAGAACCTTTGCTTCTCTGGGAGTGAGTGATGCGAGAGCATTCTCTATTTCCTCCTTAAGAAGAGCCTGTGTTGCAGCTTCCGCGGGAGAAACGGCATCCTCATCGGGAATAAAGTCACCGAGATGGCTGTCTTCCTCTTCACCTATGGGAGTTTCAAGAGAAACGGGATCCTGTGCCACACGGAGAATTTCTCTGACCTTTTCGGGTGCCATATCAAGAAGCTGGGCAATATCATCCGCATTGGGCTCTCTGCCGTTCTGATGGAGAAGCTGAGAATGTGCCTTCTTTACCTTGTTGATCGTTTCAACCATATGTACGGGAATTCTGATTGTTCTCGCCTGATCGGCAATAGCACGGGTAATAGCCTGTCTTATCCACCATGTTGCATATGTAGAAAACTTGAAGCCCTTTGTATAGTCAAACTTTTCCACAGCCTTGATAAGTCCGAGATTACCTTCCTGAATAAGATCGAGGAACTGCATACCTCTGCCGGAATATTTCTTTGCAATGCTTACAACAAGACGGAGATTTGCTTCCTCAAGACGAATTTTAGCCTTTTCGTCATTTTCGGAAATTCTCACAGCAAGATCAATTTCCTCTTCAACGGTAAGAAGGGGGATTTTACCGATCTCTT
Source organism: Acutalibacteraceae bacterium (assembly GCA_045590915.1). Classification (GTDB taxonomy): domain Bacteria; phylum Bacillota; class Clostridia; order Oscillospirales; family Acutalibacteraceae; genus RUG806. The sequence continues at coordinate 1,518 of JAZNRX010000092.1, forward strand.
TAAGATACTGCTTTACGGGATCGTCCATTACATTGTGCTTATTGTCTTCGGTTTCATATTCCTTGGACGCTTCAGAATCATAGCTGATTGCATCAAGTGCCGCATCGCCCATATCGTCAATGATTTCAATATTATTGGAGTCAATAAGCTCATAAAGCTTGTCAAGCTCTTCAACCTCAAACTCAAGCTCAATCATTATGCTGTCAATATCCTGAGCAGAAATCTTGCCGGCAGCCTTTCCCCTTTCAATAAGATTATTGATAATCGCTTTCTTATCCTGTCCTTCCATATTTAACACCCTTCACTGTTTTATTTTTTATCTCTTTTTTTTCTGAACAACTGCAGGTATTCCTCCGATGACAGTTTTCCCACATCGACAGAACCCTTTTTTGTTTTTTCCTCAAGAAGTGTAGCAACACACTGCTTGCACTCTTCCACGCTGTTTGCTATCTGAGATGACTTTGCAAGAAGATATGAAAGATATGACATATCCTCATTATCCGTGTCCTCGCCGAAGGACATCAGCTCAAGACTTCTGCCGTCTTCAATACGCTTTGAGATATCCCTGAACATACGCTGACCTGTCTCGGTTATAAACACATCTGCACTCAGAAGCCCCGAAAGCTTTTTAAGATAGTCGGGATGCTTGAGAAGAGATGAAAGAATTATTTCTTCCGCCTTGACTGCCCTGACATTACCTCGAAGCTCGGGATTTGGCGAGTTGATTTTTTCCTCACCCATAGCAGTTTTCATCGCCATATTGAACTCCGAGCTTTCCTGTGCTTTTTTCCTGAATTTCTGTTGTTTTTTTATCTGAAGCTCAAGTGCGGTCTTGTCCACATTCAGCTCTGAAGACAGCTTTGAAACATATATGTCTCTCTCAATAGCATTTGTAACCTCGGAAAGAATTACAACCGCTTCATTAAGAAATCCGAGTCTGCCGTCGTCCTTCGTTATATCATATCCGCTTTTTGCCTTATTCAGTGCAAATTCCGTATCGTTCACTGCGGAATTGATAATCTTGGTCATTCTTTCCTTGCCCTGTGTCTTGATTATTTCATCGGGATCCTTTCCGTCTGCGAGATGCATAATTTTCAGCTTCATCGGAGAAGCTGAAAGAATTTTCAAAGCACGGTTTGTTGCATCCTGTCCTGCCTCATCAGAATCAAAGCATAAGGTCAGCTCGTCGCAATACCGTGAAAGAAGAGACACCTGTTCTTTTGTAAAAGCAGTTCCCAGACCTGCCACCGCATTTTTAAAGCCTGCCTGATGCATGGCTATTACATCCATATATCCTTCACAAAGAATAAGCTTTCGTTCAGTGTTGTTCTTTGCGAAATTCAGAGCATATACATACTGTCCTTTTTTAAAAACCGGTGTATCGCTCGTATTGAGATATTTCGGCTTTGAATCGTCAAGCACACGGCCGCCGAAGGCAATTACATTTCCTCTGAGATCAACAATGGGGAACATCAGACGGTTTCTGAAATTATCATATACAGAGCCCTTTTGCGATGTTCTTGCAAGATTGAAATCCACAAGCTCTCTTTCCGTGAACCCCTTTTGCTTCATATGCTTTATAAGACCGTCCCATTTATCCGGTGCATAACCCAATCCGAAATGTGTCACGGTTTCCGGAAGAAGCTTTCTGCCGTCAAGATATTGTGCCGCCCTCTGACCTTCGGGAGAACGAAGACATGAATAAAAAAAGCGTGCAGCCTCTCTGTTGGCTTCATAACACCGCCGTCTTATACGGTTATACTCATCGTCCTGTGTATCTGTGGGCATTACCATGCCTGCTTTTTCACACAGAAACCTTACCGCCTCAGTATAGTCAAGCCGTTCAATATTCTTTATAAAGGTGACCGCATCCCCGCCCATACCGCAGCCGAAACAGTAATATGACTGCGAATCTCTGTAAATTACAAAGCTGGGAGTTTTTTCAGCGTGAAAAGGACACAGTGCAACAGGTCTCACAGAGCCTCTGTGTCTTATCTCCGTATATTTGCCGATAAGCTCCTCAATATCAGTTCTTGCTCTGAGTTCTGAAAGAAAATTCTCACTGAATCGCATTTTCACACCTTCTTCCTACCAAAAAAATGTTTACAACCATTATATATGAAAAAAAACTCAAAAGTCCTTTATTTTTCTTAAAAATTTTTATTTTTTAAATACTGTCAAATTTTTCCCCGATTTTTTCGGCAAACACTCTTCCGAAGCTTGCTTCTGTTAATTGCGCCGTAAAAGCTTCCTCGTCCTTGGTCTGAAGTCTGAACACAAGGGTTACATTTTCACCGAAATCCGTATCCTCAACGATACCGTCGAATTCGGGAACAAGAGTTGACAGTCTTCCGTAAAATCCGTAATCGCATACAACCTTAAGTACACTGCAGGGACTCATTCTTATAATATTTGCACCCTCACAGGCAATTTTCGCACTGTGAGAATATGCCCGCACAAGTCCGCCTGCACCGAGAAGAATTCCTCCGAAATATCTTGTAACAACGACACACACATCCGTAAGACCGCTCTTTTTTATAACATCAAGCACGGGAACACCTGCCGTCCCCTGAGGCTCACCGTCATCTGAATAGCGTGAATATTCAGGTGACCTTATCTGATATGCATAAACATTGTGTGTTGCATCAGAATGACGCTTTCTTATTTCATTGATAAACTCTACTGCCTCCTCCTGTGTTGTAACAGGAGCACAGTAGCCGATAAATCTTGATTTATTGATTATATATTCTTCATCATAACGGTGCTCGACCGTAATATATTCTTTCATTGTGCCTCCTTGATATACTCGTATAAACAAACGAAAATCAGGATATATATTCATCAGCCTTCTGTATTATACAGCACTGCCGCTGATTTTTACAAAGAGGGAAAAACAGTTTTCACTCTCTTCTCATATACAAAGGAAAAAAACGGCATTTATAAAAAATGCCGTTCCAAAGCGAATGCTACCTTCTTTATTTGGTATCCATATTATAGCGCTTCTTGAATCTGTCAACACGTCCGCCTGTATCAACGAGCTTCTGTTTACCTGTAAAGAAAGGATGGCAGCTTGAGCAGATATCAACACGAAGGTTTTCCTTTGTTGATGCAGTCTCAAAAGTTGCACCGCAAGCACACTTTACAACAGTGGGGTTGTAGTTGGGATGGATTCCCTGCTTCATAATACGTTTCACCTCTTTCAATAAAGTTAACAGCATAAATAAACAGTCGAAATATACAGTTTCACATACTTCCGCTTAAATAGCAGAAGTATTCTATCACAGTATTTCAAAAAAAGCAAGCATTAATTTGTTTTTTTTGAAAAATATCAGAAGCACAACGAGATGCTGTCCTTAAGCTTTATGGAATAAAGAATGCATTCCTTAACCTTTACACCCATAGCCTTCTCCAGTGCTTCAATATAGAGAAGCATCTGAGTTCGGTATCTCTCAGAAAGAGACTCAACACAAGTGATGTTATCCGTTTTATAATCCACAATAACGGCACCGTCATCCTCTGTAAACAAAAGGTCTATTTTTCCTATTATAACTGTTTTTTCGTCATAGAATTCGGGCGGTACACTGCTGTCCGCTTCACATATGCTTTTTGACAGAGTAAACTGCTTTTCTCTGAGCACAAGCTTTGATTTTCCGATTCGGCTCATTACGGAAGAACCGATAAAGGCTTCAATCGCCTGAACATCTATTGCCTGTGCCTGTTTTTCATTGAAATAACCTTCGCACCTCAGCCTCTCAACCTCCGTTTTCACATCATCCTTACACGCTTCAAAATCGCAGAACTGCAAAAAACGGTGTGTAAGAGTACCGATATCTGCGGGAGAAAAAGAGGAAGCAAACATAAATGCGGGAACACTTTTTGCAAACCCTGCAGGCTCAAAATGCTCACTGTCCATTGATGAAGCAGTATGCATTGTTCTGGCATGGGCAACCTCCGCCCATTTGTATTTGAAGGAGGCTCTGTCCTCTATCTGTACGACAATTTTATCATCAGCTTCCGCAGGAATAACCTCGGGAGTTATTATCACCTCGGGAATACTGTTTTCTATAAGCTTTATTTCCGCCTTTCCCTCCGCATAAAAAACCGTATCGGCAAAGATACGCAAAGCCTTGGCATCGGGATGTCCCATAAAGCATCTGAGAAGCCAGCTTCGTGCATCACCGGCGTGCTTTATGAGATACGGAGAAATGCCCTCGGTCTTTGAGAGCAGATATTCGCTTTTTGCAAGATGCTCCGCAGCCTTCTTATGCGGAATGATCACATAAAGCTTCTGCTTTGCTCTTGTCAGAGCAACATAGTAAACACGAAGCTCCTCCGAAAGCATAGCACGGTTGTTATTCATTTTAAGAGCAACAGACGAAAGAGTATCATAGTTTTTGATGTTTTCAGGCTCTTTAATCTTAATTCCCAGCCCCATTTCATGATTTATTATTAGATTGTCACGGGTATCTGTTTTATTGAAGGGCTTTGAAGTTCCCGCAATAAATACAAAGGGGAATTCAAGTCCCTTTGATTTATGCATACTCATAATTCTGACACCTTGTCCAGTGCCGCCGTCTGAAATATCCGCTTTATTTTCGCGAAGCATATCAATATATCTTACAAAGCCTGTAAGCCCCGAATAATTCCCTGCACTGCTTTCAGCCTTTTCAATAAGCCTTCTGAGGTTTTTCTGCTTTGTCTTTCCGTCTGCCATAGCACCTGCCGCAGTAAAATATGCAGTATCGGAATAAATTTCACGAAGAAGCATATCAACCGACATAGTAACGGCACAACGCTGATAATAATCAATTCTTTCGGCAAGAGCCTTGCATTTTGCATCCTGATTTTTTGCTCCGAGAAGCACGGCGGAATATAAGGATTTCTCTTTTCCGTATGCAATGCGAAGTCTTCCCATATCATCGGCACTAAAGCCGAACATAGAAGACATCATTACCGCCGCCATGTCAATATCTCTGATGGGATTATCAATAACCCTCAGATATGAGAGCACCGTTTTTATTTCGGGATTTTCAAAAAAACCGTTTGATACGTCGGAAGACACAGGGATATTTATATTTTTCAGTGCTTCAATGTAATATTTTGCAATCCCCGACGGTGAACGGAGCAGTATGCAAAAATCAGCAGGAACTGCAGGTCTTTCCTTGCCGTCCTCTTCTACGGTTTCGCCGTTCTCAATACATCTTAATATTTCCAGAGCTATGTATCTCGCTTCGGTGACATATGCCTTTTCTTCGCCTGTTTCAAGAACAGCAACTTCAACATCGGTGGTATCCGTAGGAATTTTCACGGAAGGAAAATTCAACCTTTCATCGTCATTGTAATCAATGTCACCGCAGGAATGTGTCATCAGCCGCGAAAAGACAAAATTAACACAGTCAAGAATTCCCTTGCGGCTTCTGAAATTTTCTCCGAGAACGATTTTTGACTTTACACCGGTGCCGTCATAATAGGGAAAAGCCTCGCATTTTTCAATGAATATTTCAGGGCTTGCAAGCCTGAAGCGGTAAATACTCTGCTTAACATCGCCCACAAGAAACATATTTTCTCCGTTTTTTGAAATTGAAGCAAAAAGTGTGTCTTGTGCACGGTTTGTATCCTGATATTCATCTATAAGAATTTCGGATAATTCTTCTGTCTTTTCCCTTGCAAGCTCTGTTTTTCCGTCAGAAGCCTCTCTGTCGCAAAGAAGCTTCAGTGCAAAATGTGAGATATCGGAAAAATCGTATTTTGACATTTCCTTTTTTACGGCAAGAAGCTCACTGTCATATTCCTTTACGGTCACAATAAGCTCCCTTGCAATTTCCTTCAGAACAACAAGATCCTCCTTATGCTCCTCGGCTGTTATGCTCATTTGTCCCAGAATATCCTTGAGAACATCTTTTACATAGTCTCTTTTTGTTGACGCAGAGCATTTGGAGGGATTATCACCATAGCCTTTCGGAACAGCTTTAAGTTTATTAGCCGATATTGAGGCAAGAAGCTTTGAAAGAACACTGATCCTTCCGTTCCAATCCGAAGCATCAAAATCTTCCGTTGCCTTATCAATAAGCTCCTTTTCTGCTGAAAATGTTTCAAAATAGCACTTAGAGATCTGCTCATCTTCCTTTATGCATTCAATAGCGGCACCCATCAGTCCGTTGCAGAAATCAAGTGCCTCTCTGATATCCTGAATAACATATCTGCCCCATAAACTTTTTTCAGGCTCCGTCTCGGAAAACCTGTTACATATCGCATCAAGCCAATACTCAGGATATGGCTCACTCTTTGCAAAATCCGAAAGCTTTATCACTGTTTCCATAAGCTTTACATCATTTTTTCCTGTTTCAAACATTCTTGCAAGAGGAAGAAATGTGTCCGGATTTTCCCTGAAACGCCGTTCAATAACACTCAGTGCTGTTTTCTTTTTGAGAGCTTCATTCTCTCCTTGCTCAAGTATAAGAAAATCAGCTTCAATACCAAGCTCATAGCTGTTTTCTTTTACAAGATTCATACAAAATGAATCCATTGTGCAGACCTGCATTTCATTAAGCTTTGAAAGAAGCGTAATATAGTCGTTTCTTCTCTCGGGCTCCTCCTGAGCCTTCTTTGAAATACGGGAATATATGCGGGAACGCATCTCCTGTGCTGCCGCATTTGTAAAGGTTACAACGAGAAGGGAGTCGGGAGAAACCGAGCTGTCACAGCAGGTAAGCTTACGGACAATACGTTCAACAAGTACACTTGTCTTTCCGCTTCCTGCTGCCGCAGATACAAGCACGGTTCCGCTTTCGGCTTCAACTGCATTTTTCTGGGCAGGTGTCCATTTTCTTTCAGCCATCGCTCTCGTCTCCTTTCAGTTTTTCCACTGCATCCTTATGAGAAAGTCCCATAGGCTCCCTTGACGGATCATTTTCCGTTCTTCTGCAGATGTCCTTATAATCACAATACTCACAGGTTTTTGAATAATGTGAATTGTCAATAACAGGCAATGCCGCAATTTTTCCGTTATGGAGAGCCTGTCCCATATTTGTAAGTATTTCATCTATCTTTTTGTGAAGACGCATAAAGCCGTCAACAGAAAGGAAGGTTCCCTTCATCCGTCCCTTTTCATCAATACTTGCATTGATAAAATAACCGTTACAGCCCTTTTCCATTCCGTCAAGAACATTCTCATCCTCAAGAATCATTCCGTTCATTCTGCCGTTACGGATTTTCTGCGCCTCAATCTCCTGTGCAGTGGCATTTCTCGGAAGCTGACCGCCTGACACATTGGCGGGAACATATAAAATTCCTGCGGGCACAACATCTCCGAAAAGCTCTTTTCCGTTATCCCATAAGCACATAAGATATATAAGCATCTGCATATTGAGACCGTCAAAAACGTCACTCAGTCTGAAGTCCTTTCCGCCTGTCTTATAATCAACAACACGAAGATATGCTTTATTGTCCTCTTTCATTATGTCAACCCTGTCCACCATACCGCCGATGGTTATACTTCCGCCGTCGGAAAGCTTAAGAGTATAGGGCTTCACATCACCCTTATAGCTGATATTCAGCTCAACCGCCGCCGTTTCAAAACGGCTGAGTGAAAATTCCGCCCTTATTCTTCTGAGAATTTCAAAAGCGGTGTTTTTTGCCTTATCCAGATTTCTGTTCAGAAGAAGTCCCTTGTCCTCTCTTCCTCCCATCATACTGTCTATGAATTTTTCAGCAAAAACATCTATATGTTCTTTAAGCCGGACATCGCTTATTTCAATCAGATTAATATTATGCTCGGGCTTCAGAATATTTTCCATAAGCTCATGAATAAGAAGTCCGTTTATTCTCGCATCAAGATCCGCAGGACGCGGCTTGCTCAATTTCAGTCCGTACTGACAGAAATATCTGAAGGCACAGCTGTGATACACCTCTGCCCTTGACGGAGATAAATACATATCCTTTCCGAAAAGTCCGCTTGCAACCGACAAATCCTTTATTTCAGCAGGAAGATTATCCGCTGCAATCTTTACGGCTTCAAATCTGTCTCCAAAAACACTTTTCTCCACATATTTTTTAAGCGAAGCGGAATACACCGTATTCTCAGAGTACACGGCGGCACATTCCTCAAAAGCCGTCTCTGCACTGCCTATTCTTTCCTCGGAGGATATTTCACGGTCGTCAATAACATCAACCAAGGGAAGAATTGAGCATATTTCGGTTATTATTTCCGACCTTTCATTCTGTCTTCCGCCACTTACCGTTCTTGAATAACAAGCATATAATTTTTCAGTGGGGAGCGTCAGAATAGAATATGCAATCATAAGCTCTTCCGCATAAATATTCTCGGAAATATTTTCAAGGGGAAATTTATTCTTACAGAGAATTCTTCTTTCCGCAGACGAAAACACACCGTTCATCTGAACTGAAGCGGGAAAAACACCCTCGTTGCAGCCCAACACGAAAACTGCTCGGGGCTCAAGATGTCTCATTCTTCCCGCAGAGCCGATAATTATCTGGTCTATACCTGCAGGAATTCTGCCTATATCCTGTGATGATAAAATAATTCTGAGAAGCTCATAAAATCTCATGGGAGACATACGGGAATTACCCGCAGCATCATAAAGAGCATCAAGAGAGCGTATAAGAGTATCCCACACCTGTGAGCATTCTACCGCCCCCGACTCGTTTTTCTGTTCATAAAGAAAACGGGCATAGGAAAGAAAATTTTCGGCGGCATTTATTTCTGTCATAAATTCATAGACTGCACGGCAGGATTTTTCTGAGCTTTCTGCCTCAAGCTTTCTTTTCAGATTAAGAACAGGTGTGATAATTTTTTCTCTCAGGGCATTTATCTGTGCAAGCCTTCCGTCAGACTCCTCACATTTTTCAACACCGAAACCGTCAGGATGTCCCGTAAAGGTGTGAAGCCACTCGCCCTTATCAATTCCCCATATATACACATAATTTTCAAGCTCTGCACAGGAAACAGAATCAATGCCGACAACACCCGTCTTTATGTATGAAAAAATGTTATCCGTAGAAAAGCCGTAAACCGCAATATTTACGGCACACAGCACCGCTTTTATGACAGGGTATTCAAAAAGAGGTATTCTCTTATCCTCAAAAACAGGAATTCCGTATTTTTTCAGTGATGAAATCATACTTCGGGCATAGCCTGCATCTCTTTCGGTTATACATATATCACGGCACCTGTAGTTTTTCTCCTGAAGAAGCTTTTTGATTTCGAGAGCAACAGTATCACATTCCGAATATTTGTCCTCTGCAGTAATGATTTTTACATTTTCGGTTTTTTCTTCATATTTTTCCTTTTGGACACAAAACAGTGAGTCTGAAAGTGCCGCTATAGCCATATCGGGATGAGAGGACGGAATTTTTTCTTCAACAACGGTAATACCGTGGCCGCCGACAGAGCTTCTGAGTTTTCTGCAATTTCTCACGGCATGTCTGAATGCTTCGGAATCATAAGAGTTGAGCGAATCGGGAGCATATACGGATACAAAGCTTTCCTTTGCCTGTGAAATAATTTCTGTCATAAGCTTTATCTGTGCTCCGGTAAAGCCTCTGAAATCATCAAAGAACACATAAGCACCGTTAAAAACCTTATGATTTTTCAGGAATTCAGTCATATCTGCCATACTGTTGCTTCTTTCAGAAAAGCGTTCACCCACAAGTGCTTCGTACACAGAAAAAATCAACGAAAGCTCTGTCATCTTTTTTCTGAGCTTTCCGTGAGGCAGTAAAAGGGCAGATTTGTTCATTTCTTCAAAGCTAAGTCCTGCCTGCTTTATTTCGTCATATTCAGAGAGAAGCTGTGAAACAAGAGATATTTTTCCGCTGTAACGGCTGAAAATCTCCAGCTCCTGTGCACACTCGGAAACAGCAATACTCATAAGAACATTTCTTGCCGCCTCATCTGCCTCCGGCTTCACTCTGAAGCCGTTTTCCTCAAGAAAATCACGGCCCAGATGTGAAAAGCTTGTAATCACAAGCTTATGTCTGAGCATTTCTCCGTATGTAAAAAGAAAGTCTCTGTCCCTGTCAAAGCCTGCCTGCTCGGGAACAACAAGAAACACCCTTTCACCGTCATTCAGCAAAGAGCAGATTTTTTCGGAAATGAACTTCTTTTTTGCGGAAAAGTATGTGCCTGTGAGAAAGGTCAGCATAGAAACACCTCTTTTTTCTTCCTCTTAATGAATTATACAACCGAAAGTGTACCATTAAAGGTACTTATTCTTTTATCACATCGCAAAGCTCTTCAATATCGCATATTATCACACTGCTGTCGCGGGTAAATGCCGCATTGAGCTTATTTCTCTCCTCACGGGAAAGCCCCGAATCTGCCGCAACAATTTTACAGTGTCCCGCAAAGCCCGTGAAGGTAAGAATACTCTGTATACAGCTTATTCTCACCGCACAATCCCTATCCTTGTGCGAAAATGCGGTAACCACATAATAATTACTGCTTCTGTCGGGAGACACCGCACGAAGCAGCAGATAGGTTATAACTGTAATAACACCTACTGCAAAAAACAATACGATAATGGCATAAAATACATTCTGATACATAAAAAGCACCCCATAATATTATATGGAATGCTTTCTTTTATGTGCGAGTGTGTCTGTAAGCCGGGTTCTGTCATTTAAGGCAATCATCTGTCTTGGTGCAGAATTGCTTCTGCACTCACGCCACCCTGCGAAGTTATGGCCGAGCAAGCCACTTCTGTCGGTGTTGCTCCGGATAGGGTTTACAGGGCACAGCAGTCTCCTGTGTGCCGGTGAGCTCTTACCTCGCCTTTCCACCCTTACCTGTAAAAACAGGCGGTATATCTCTGTTGCACTTTCCCTTAAGGTCACCCTCGGCGGCCGTTAGCCGCTACCCTGCTCTGAGGAGCCCGGACTTTCCTCACCCGTAAAAACGAGCGTAACTGCCCAACTCACTCACACTGCTTATTCTATATCAAAAAACAGAAAAAGTCAATGCACACGGAGTATTAAAATATATATATTGATATTTGTTTTCCGATATGGTATTATTTTTATGTATTTGCTTTTATTGAGGAAAAAATATATGAACAGTCTTTTTGATATTTTTACAAAATCATATGCACTCTCTCCCGAAGCAGAGCCTGAGTTTTTTTTATACATCGGTGAGCTTTATGCCTCCGAGGAAATTCAGTCTATGAGGCAATATCCCCAGCACAGCACCTGCAACCGCCTCGACCACATAAGAGCCGTAACATATATGAGCTTCATTCTCTCAAAAAAGCTTTCCCTCGATGTAAAGACGGCTTCAAGGGGAGCCATTCTTCACGACCTTTGCTATTATGACTGGCACGATGCAGATTTTTCCCACCGTCCCCACGGCTTCAGACACCCTGCCTTTGCCGCCTTCAATGCAAGGCTTCTTGACAAAACACTTACAAAGAAGGAAGAAAGAATAATACGCCGTCATATGTGGCCCCTTACCCCTCTTCCCCCCTCTTCAAGAGAAGGATTTATCGTTACTTTTTCGGATAAGTACTGTGCATCAATGGAAATGAAGCTTGCGAAAAAGAAAAAATATCAGGACAAATTCAACAAAAAGCTTTCTCAATTCACAATCTCTACAAAATAAAACGGAGCAAAAGAATGTTTGACACGATTATAAATTATGTATTTATGTTTTTCATTTTCAGTGCGATCGGTTGGGCTATTGAATGCACATACCGTTCCCTCGGAGAACGCAGAATTATAAACAGCGGCTTTCTTTACGGACCTATGTGCCCCATATACGGAACAGGATGCCTTGTTTTTGACATCTGTCTTGTTCCTATATCCGCCCCCATTGAAAAAAGACTTATAATAGTACTTATCCTCGGTATGATTCTCGCGGATACGGTAGAATATGCAACAAGCTATATAATGGAAAAGCTTTTCAATGCACGCTGGTGGGACTATTCAAATAATTTTCTCAACCTTCACGGCAGAATTTGCTTCAAACACACATGCTATTGGGCAATCTTTGCATTTATTTATGTTTATGTGATTGCTCCAATGTACCGTTTTGCACTGTCCTTCATTCCTCAACAGACAAGAACTGTTGCAGTATTCGTAATTCTTGCCGTTTTCACCGTTGACCTTATTCTGACGGTAAAAGCCGCCGCAGACATCAATAAGCTTATGAGAAAGCTGGACACACTCAAGTCTGCGGTTTCCGAAAAAGCGGCATACCTCAGAGACTCGGCGGAATCCACCTACGAGGCTATTGCAAGCGGTGAAAAATTCACGGAATGGAAAAACGAGGCTACAAAGCAGTATTTCGAAGCAGTTGCAAAATATAAGGAGCTTTACTCAAAGGAGAGTAAAATCTCCAACCGCCTGCTCACAATATATTACACTGTCAGAAAAACAGCAGAGGACAGCTTTGATGAGCTGGAAAAAATCAAGGATGAAATAAAATCATATTTCACTGATTCCGACAGTGAAATGATGTAATAAGGAGAAAAAATATGAATTACACTTATAA
>JAZNRX010000093.1:0-4589 GCA_045590915.1 Acutalibacteraceae bacterium
TGAGCTTTGAGGGTTGTTCGTGCTCGTTTAACGTTTTTAAAGAATAGATGTTATAGGCTCCCTCTGGCGAGGGTGATTCCCCACAGTGTGGGGAAATGTCTGCGAAGCAGACAAAGGGGACGGCTTTGTCAAAGCTGTCGAACCCGCTTGCGGTTTTGACTGAGGGAGAGATTGATTATATAATATTCTCTCCTTCCGTCTTTTGCCGGCGGCAAAATCCACCTCCCTCATCAGAGGGAGGCTGGCAAATCTCCAACCGATTATTAACCTGATATTACGGAGGATAATGATATGAAAACTATAAAAAGGATAACGGCTGTATTGCTTGCGGCTGTTCTGCTGTTCAGCGGAATACCTATGGCAGAGCTTGGAATTGAAAGCATATTTGCAACAAAAGCATCGGCTGCAGCAATTGATAAATATTACGGCGATTTTGTTTATAGGTATTCGGAAACTGAAGTCAATGAAATAACCATCAAAAAATACATGGGAAATGATAAAAATGTAATTGTTCCTGCATATATTGAGGGTTTACCGGTAACCGAGCTTATGCGTTATTCGTTCAGCACGGAACACACAGCTTTGGTACATAATAACCCTGATTGTTTGTATATCGAATCAGTTACCCTTCCCGATTCGATCAGAGTAATTCAAAGAAACGCTTTTGAAGGCTGTCGCAATCTTCAACACATTGATATGCCCAAGGACCTTGAAGATATCGGCAGTGAAGCATTTAAAAATTGCGTTTCGCTTAAAGAACTTGATCTTTCACACGGTACAATTTGGATAAATGAAGATGCTTTTTCTGGCACACAGATAAAAAATTTGGTTATATCTTCAGGTGCAAAAGGATTTGAAGCAGATGAATTTTTTCTCAGAGGCTCGGTGATTGAAAACCTTACAATACAAGCAAATTTTGTTTATATATATGAAAATGCATTTGTTAGTGAATCATTAAAAACGCTTACAATAGAGAGTACCGTAATACAGTTTGATAAGTTGGCTTTCGGAGAGGTTGAAATGGCTCACTTGCCGGAAGAAATCAATATGTATGACGACTTTACTATAGAAGTGTTTTCTTCACTTGAAAAGTATTACGGTTACGTCTGTGACGTTTCTGAAGAAAACGACTTGTGGTGGACCTTTACAAAAGCTGAAACTAAACGTGAACTTCACAAAATCAACGGTTTTTATTATTATTTAAACAAAAAGGGAGAAGCTGTCCTTAAAAGTTGTGGAGATAACGTTATTCCGGAAAAAATTGAAGGTGCTACAGTTACTACTATCTACTGGGACTTTAGCTGTGGTAAAAAGACTATAGAACTGCCCGACACAGTAACACATATTCAAAGCGGTGCTTTTTCTGAAAATAAAAATCTTACAAGCATCAGCTTCGGCTCGGGACTTAAAAGTATAGGCTTTGGTGCTTTAAAAAAGTGTTATGCTCTTGAAAGTATAACTCTACCCGAAAGCGTCACGACAATACCTTCCTACGCCTTTGAGGATTGCTATAGACTTGAAAGCATTAATGCTAAAGGAGTAACATCCATTAGAATGGAAACTTTTAGCGGATGCGACAAGCTTTCTGAAACGGAATTCTCCGAAAACTTCTATTATGTCGGTGAATATGCTTTTTACGGTTGCATTTCTTTGAAAGAGTTTAAGTATGACAACCATATAACATATATGAATACATATGCATTTTGTGATTCGGGAATAGAAACCTTTGAGTGTAATGATAATCTGACAGAAATACCCGAAAGTGCTTTTGAAAACACAGAATTGAAATCCGTTGTTTTCCCTTCAAAGCTTAAAAAAATAGGTTTTTCTGCATTTGATAAATGTTATAACTTAGAAGAGATTAACATTCCCAATACCGTTACTATAATTGACAGTTATGCTTTTGCATATTGCACATCACTCAATGGCGAACTGACAATCCCAGAAAATATAACAAAATTAGGGGACTCTGCTTTTTCCTATACCGGTTATACTTCTCTTAATTATAACTGTTCTTTTCCCTATGCACATGGAGTTTTTGCCGGCACAAAGCTTGCGACTCTTAATTTAGGTGATAAAGTTAAAGCCATCCCTTCAAGAATGTTTTACGGATGCACGGATTTAAAAGCAGTTACACTTGGCGACTCTGTAACTCAAATAGGTGCAGAGGCATTTGCCAACTGTACGAGCCTTGAAAGCATAACAATGTCGGACAATATAACTGAAATTGGAGAGAAAGCTTTTGACGGCTGTTTATTGCTTACCGAAATCACCATTCCGAAAAGTGTAACAGAACTTAACGTGAATGTTTTTTCGGGGAATTTGACAACAGTTTACTATAATGCAGAAAACTGTACATTCAAAGGGCTTACAAAATCAAGTGCGGATGATACCTACTATTCACCGTTTTATAATACCAATATAAAGAATGTCATTATAGGTGATACGGTAAAACGACTGCCAAGCTACTTTTTCTGTAAGGCTGATTTTATAGACAGCATAGTTCTTCCTGACTCAATAACTGAAATCGGTAAAGAAGCGTTTAGGTTAAGCACCTTAAAAACCATCACTTTACCTGAAAAACTTATTATAATAGAAGACTGTGCATTTTACGAAACACAAGTAAAAATTGACGGCAACGCTTTTCCGGACGGTATGCGTATGATTGGCAAGGAAGCTTTTGAGAATTGCAATAATCTTGAAGAAATATATATTCCGGATTCAGTTGTTGATATAGCCGAAAATGCATTTACAGGCTGCAAAAAACTGTCAAAAGTAAGAATGTCGCCCAATGTAAAACTAATTTCGAGCAGTTGCTTTAAAGGTTGTTCTGTTCTTCAAAGTTTTGTCTGGGAGTCAAACGTAAAGCTTATAGCCGATTATGCTTTCTATAATTGTAAGCTGTTGTCAGAGTTTGATTTTACGGGCGTTGAACTTCTTTATCCCAACAGCTTCAGATATACCGGTGTAACCGTTGTTGCACTTGGCGAAAACAAGAAGGAAGAAGCAACAGGCCTTATTGTTGTTGAAGAACAAAGCTTCAAAAACTGCGAAAGCCTCGAAACGCTGAGTGTCGGCGGTAACGTTGCGACAATCAAATCCGAAGCGTTTGCAGATTGTTCCAATCTTGAGGTTGCGGTTATTTCAAATTCTGTTATCAACATAGCCACTGATGCTTTTGACGGCTGTAATTCGCTCACGATCTACTGTATGGAAAATTCCTACGCACACGATTACGCTGTGCAGAACAATATCCCCGTCAGCACCTTTGTTATCGCACCGATTCCGAATCAGACCTACACGGGCAGCAGAATTGAGCCTGAGCTTGATGTTTCGGTATCCAACAAACAACTGACCGAAAACACCGATTTCACGGTTAAGTATGCTGATAATATCAATGTCGGCACGGCAAAGGTCACTGTCAGCGGCAAGGGTATTTATAAGGTGCTCACAAGCATTGCAAACTTCACCATTATCACAAAGAACATTGCTCACGTAACTATCGCCCCCGTTGCAGACCAGAATTATACCGGCGAAGCTGTTACACCGTCGCTTACAGTAACAGACGGCAGCAACATTCTCAGAGAAGGCACGGACTATACGGTTACTTATAAGAACAATGTAAATACCGGCACAGCTACCGCAACTATTAAAGGTATCGGTAACTACTCCGGCACAGCAAGCGTAAACTTCACCATCCTCGAACAGTCTTTCTTTGAAAGATTGATAAGTGCAATATCAACCTTCTTTACAACAATCATCACTTGGCTGCAAGCATTGTTCAGTTTTTAATTTTAATATCCCCTAATAACACACCACCCGACTTGAGCGATAAACTCAGGTCGGGTGGTGGCTTTGTTTAACATTGCAGTACATTGTTTTGTATTAATTTTGTACGATATTCAAGTAAGTGCAAACAAAACAAAGTTATTTTAAAAGCATACAATATGTTTTCGTTTGAAGTATTGTATCCGTTACCGTGTATGCACTCGTTTCTGATATTAAGACCATTTTCAGCAAATAACGTAAAATGAATAAAAAAGAAATCCCCCGCATACAATAAATCTTCCGTCTCATTGTATAAAAAATCAATGATTTTTCGTAACACGGTAGATGGCTCTTTTAATTTATAATATTTATCGATTTTTTCACAAATAGGAGATATTCCAAAAATTTCCCCCAATTCTCGTATTTTAGATTCTATTATTGGGAATAGTTGAGTTAAATGTGCTAAGGTGGGTTTATCAGAATACTCAATAAATCTATATTTAGAATTATCTTCACGAACTCTTTCATATAGTTTTTCAGTGTCCATAAATAATGAAAAATAAAATTCGATATGTTGTTTGATATCGCGATATAATCCAGTAACATACTGATTTATTGTTAGGCTGTTTATAAATCTATACTTATTGCCATTATAAACCTTTTCTATTTGATTTTTATAAATCATATCAATGGGGTGCTTATTATCAATAAATATACTTGCCTGCATAGGAAAATATTCATTAATAATAATGTTGTTCATTAAAATAGTCATAGGGTATTGAGACAACGTTTCCATTGATTTGATAAGAGCTTCTTTCCTT
>JAZNRX010000094.1:0-26610 GCA_045590915.1 Acutalibacteraceae bacterium
TTGATAAATCGTAAGATTTTTTCTTACTTAAAACAAATTATACAGTAAAGAGAAGTCTGTGTCAAATAAGATGCGGTCTTTTACGAAAAAAGGCTCGGGCAATTTTTTTGCCTGAGCCTTTTGAATGCCTTATTTTCTTCCTATTTCGGAGAATGGTATTTCTTCAAATTCGGGAAGATTTTTGTAAATGGGGGAGCTGTCCTTTAAGGTATAATCTCCGTTTTCGGCATCGTTGAAAAGCTTATTAATACGGAAAAGATTATAGCAGTCATTATTCTCAACCGTGCTGAATTTATAAACATTTTCATTGATGTCACCGAGAGCTCCCGAGCGGTCAACAATGACGTTGTTTTTAACAACACTGTTGGCGGGATTGGGTACGAAATCGGGGCTGTCACAGTCGGAGAAATCATCGCTGAAGCTCTGATATGCAGGGAAAGCGGTCTGCCATATTTCTGTTTTATATGGAGAGTTTTTAAGTCCTGTCCACATATCGCCTGTGTTTTCGGCAACGTGCTCGTTGAACCAGCCGCCGTTCAGGGCACCGTCACGGGCTCTGTCATCATATTTTATTGCCTGCTCGCCTGCGTTTATTATGAGATTGTTTTCAATATTATTGTCTCTGCCGCCGCCGACGTGGATTGCATATTTGGGAATGTTCACAAGGACATTTCCGTAAACCGTCTGTCCCGACAGGGCATCGTCAAGATAAATTCCGTCGGGCGTGTGTGAGCCGGATCCCAAAGAATGTATAAGGTTATATCTTATAGTGTTGCCGTAGGAGGTCCAGCTTCTGCCGGCATAAATAGCACCCGCATCGTCTGAAAGAAGGCAGACTTTATAAATGAGGTTATACTCAAATGTGTGCAGATTTCCGTCATAGGTCACGGCACCGTGGGGAGCATTATACATTTCATTATGGGAGCATACATTTCCCACGCCGCCGAAATCAACGGCA
Organism: Acutalibacteraceae bacterium; assembly: GCA_045590915.1. GTDB lineage: Bacteria > Bacillota > Clostridia > Oscillospirales > Acutalibacteraceae > RUG806. The sequence goes on from JAZNRX010000094.1 coordinate 959, forward strand.
TAGCGGTAGGTTCTGTATATTTCGCCCCAGTCGTGAATGAGGTTATTTGTTACAAGGTTATTTCCCTTTGTGAGAGTGGCTTTGTCACCGCCCGTAACGGCAATTCCGCCGCCGCCCACGTGGGCAATTTCATTGTGAGAAAAGACATTGTTGTTGCCGTTTGCGACAACGGCACCGAAGGAAACATTGAGAATTTTGCAGTTTGTTACGGTGTTATTGTTGCCGTAAAGCTCAATGGCATTGTGTCTTGAGCCCTTGACGGTAAGTCCGTCAAGAGTTATATAATCTCCGTTTACCGTAATTGCGGGAGAAAGGGAAAGTGAAAGGTTATATGTGGCATTTTCCTTGTTTTCGGGAGCGAAAACCATGAGAAGTCCGTTTTCGCGGTCGAGATACCATTCGCCCTCCGTTGTGAGCTCCTCAAGACAGTTATAGAAATAATAGGGAGCTCCCTCTTTTGTTCCGTAAAAGCTTCTGTATCTGGGAGAAAGTGTTTTTTCGCTTTCACTGAATTCACCTATAGGAGAGGAGCCGTCTGCCCAATCATACTTGAAATAGCCGTACATCCACACGTTTTCAAGGTCTTCCCAGCCTGCAATCCTTTTTGCAAGCTCGTCGGAGATGCGGTATTTATCTGTTGCGGGATTGCCGTCGGCATCGGGAGTGCTGATTTCAATGCCTGTTCTGAGAACCTCTTTTGTGTAAAGGTAGTCCTCATCGGGATAGCGGGCAAGTGTCTGTCTTTCATCGTTTACGAAAAGCTCACTGTAAACGGGGCCTGTTGTGTCACCCTTATAGGAGCCTGCGGTGTTATAGGTGCCTATGGGATAAAGCTTTCCCCAGTCAGCAGCCGTGAGGTTATAGGGTGCTTTTGTAAGGTCAAGCACAAGCACATTTTTTGCATCAATGCTCAGACGGTCTGCAATTTCGGGATAGCTTTCAGCCGTCAGGAAATCCTCTGTCGAAAGGGCAATGCCTGCATTGATAACCGTTTCACCGTTACCGTAGCCCATAAATGCCACGGGACAGCCTTCATCTGCGCCAAGAGAGGATAATGACAGGGCATTAACTCTGTATTCCCCTGCTTCAATGAGAACAGTGATACCGTTTTTATCGGTTTTGTCTGCATTTTTTACAGCTTCAACAGCCTTTTCTATTGTTAAAAAGGGAGCTTCCTTTGTGCCTGCATTGCTGTCGTTTCCCTTGGTGCTGACATAGAAGTCTCCTGTTATTTCAGCTTTTTCGGTGTCCTGCCATTCACTTGTTATTGACGGAACGGCAATGGGATAGCTTTCAAAGTATTTATCGAAAACATCCGCATCAAGAAAGGATGCATAGCCGAAGAAAAGGGTTGCAAAGGATGCAAGTATACAAAGAAACGGTCTGAAAAGCTTAATAATAATTTGCGGCATAGTCAGTCTTCCTTTTTACCATTTGTTTTCTACATATTCGCAGAAAGCATACATATCCTTGATTTCAAGCACCGTGCCGTCATCAAGGGTAACATCACCGTTCCACAGTCCGTGTACCTGATGGGTATGCATTCTTGCAAGGTTTAAGATGTTTGTGTCGGAGTGGTGGTCATAGTAGGGTGTCATTGTGAGATTAAAGCGTCCGTCCTCACTCTTGAATACCCAGTCGTTCATAAATTTGTCGGGCTTTGGGAAAACTTCAACATCAACAGCACCGATTTTGTGTGCCTTGCCGTCATAGAAAAGACAGGTTTCCGTGGCGTTGCTTTCGTCACCTATTGCCCAAGTGATTTCAAAGCCGAAAATGTGCTTATTTCCGTCCTTGTCCTTGAGATAGGTTGAACCGTTGCCCCAATACCATACCATTTCGTGAGGAGTGTTTACTCTGCCCCAGTCAAGAGCACAGAAGGTGTCTGTTTTCTTGAATTCATAAACGGTGTTGCCCACCTTGTATGTACCCTCACAGGGCATACAGTTCTGCTTTGTGGTCATAAAGTATTTTTTCGGATTGTTCTCAAAGGGGAGAACCGTTGTGATGTTTTCAAGTCCCTCGGGAATATCCATTGTGAAACTGCATTCAATGAAGGAGTCCTTGTGAGGCTTTTTGAAATAAAGGGTTCTTTTGTTTTCCTTTGTGTCAAAAATTACGTGTGCCTTGCCCACGGTTGCTTCAAAGCGGTTGGGAACATCGCCCTTGGGGGGAAGAATGTATTTGCTTTCTCCGCCAAGGAAAAGTGCGGTGCCGTCTGCAATTTTTTTGCCGTTTTTAAGGTCAACAAGAACTGCGGAAACATAACCGCCGATGGAGATGTTTGCAAAAGAAATCTGCACCATATAGTTTTCGTTGCCCAGCTGATAGAAGTCCCATTCCTTTTTTCTCATTTTAGGTGTTGAGAGGCTTCTGTCATAATCAAAAACATTGTGTCTTGCCCAGCCCTTTGCAAGAAGGGTTCCGTCATAGTCTAAAAGACGTGTAGGCTCGGTATATTCTGTCTGCTTTGAGGGGGAAGCCCACTCCCAATAGGACTTATAGGTTCTTTCGCTCATAATATCACTCCTGTTAGTTTCTTTTAATACAATAATATCACGGTTTTTTTTCTAATTCAAGTAATATGTATCTTTATTTCGGCATAGGTTACGGTTGCGGTTTTTTGGCTGTTGGTGAGCTTCAGTGTGAGAGTGTTGGGAAGCTCACTGCAATCGTCGAGGGTGTATTCGTAAATTATGCAGTCCTCACTGCAATAGCCCTGAGGCACATCGGAGAAGTCCTTTTCGCTTTCACCGAAAATCTGTGAACGGCCATTATATTCACAGGCTCTGCCGTCAATTTCAAGAGAAATGGCATTGTCCTGTTCCTTTTTCAAGCCGATATAAACACTGATTTTTGCATTTTCGGGAATATAGCCTGTGGAAATCTTCAATTCCTCGGTTTTTCCCGATTTTATCTTAAGCGGCAGGGGAGAATAGGGCTCGTAGCCGTCGGGTACGGTATCCTGATATGTCACGATGTGACGGCGTGAGTGCTTGAGAATTTCCGAAAGCTCTCCGCAGGTTTCATAAACCTCACCGTTTCTGCTGTTGACAGTGCCGGCAGACATATAGTTAAAGAGATAAATGCCGTCGGCACCCTGTGTCAGATACTGTGCCCCATAGCCTCTGACGGCTTCGGCATCGGCGTGGCAGGAATTTTTGTTTGTGTTTATTAAGGTTTCAATTCCCGCATAAATCTCGATGTCGGGACACCGCTTTATCCAGTCGGATATGGGCATATCACTGTCGTTTGAGGTAAATCTCGGAGTGACGGTTATTGAATCAACAAGTCCTTCACTGCACCAGGTAAGCACATCGAAGCCGTAAGCCTTGCACTGATCAAGGTCTCTCATAAGACGGACCGAAAGCTTGATTTCGTGTTCCCATTTTTTTTCGGCGGCTTCAACGATTTTTGCGGTGCTTCTCATATAGTCATTCATAACGGCGACAATTTCACTGTTACTCTCGTTTTTATAATCGAAGCAGTAAATTTCCCTCATAAAGTCCAGCTCAAAGCCGTAAACATCATATTTCATAAGCTGTTCCTCGGTAAAATCCAGCATCAGCTGACGGACTTCGGGAATTTTATAATTGAGACAGTTTCTGTAATAGCCGTATTCATCACCGATGGTCCAGCCCTTTTCAACTGCCTCATAGAAAAGCTCACCGCGAAGAGCACTTGTTTCCTTGTCGGGATCGTGACAGTCGTTCATACGAAGGGAGAGCCACGCATTGATGCCCTCAGCCTTGCATTTTTCTATCCATACACCGAATATATCAATATTCTTATTGTTGTAAAACTCATTCAGCCCGTAATAGCAGCTGTAATCAACGCTTTTTCCGTTCTGTGTTGTCTGACCGTAAAGGTCTCCGCGGAATGTCATAATATCAGAGGGCACATCCGAGGACTGACAGAAAATGTTGAAAATCAGATCCGTAACACCTGTTGAGGCATACTGCATAACATAGGCATTAAGGCTTTCCTCGTCTGTACGGCATTCCTGTGCCAGCTCATCCCAGAAGCCCCACCAGTGAGAATCGTCGGCATTTACTATAAGTCTTTTACTATCTGACACGCTGTCAAGACCTTTCGTTATCTCTGTTTTATCCTCAAAGGGAAAGTCATATGTAACGGGCAGCATATTCTTCACACTGAGAAGCCCCGTGGGAAGAAGAAACACAACACAAAGGGGAACGGTGAGAACCCTGAAAAGCCTTTGTGTCTTAATGCCCAGTGCTGTTATTATTGCAAGAATGTAAATAACTGTGCAAAGCATTGCCGTCATATAGCCTGCCACTTCATAGGGGAATTCATTTTTCAGTATAACCGAATGGATTATTGTCATACCGAGAAAAATGAAAATTCCGATTACGCCTCCCGATATAACAGCCTTTTTCACGGGAGCGTCTTTTTTTCTTGTTTTCAGAAGAATGTATATGAGGCAGGAAAAGGACACAATGAGAAGAACCACACCCGCCATATACACCACGGGGTTATATACCACGAAATTCTGATAGAAAACATAAAGGCTGACAGAGGAAAAAATTATTCCGAGAAAGAGATAAATTATTGCATTTTTTTCGTTGAGCCTGAGTTTTTCTGTCATTTCAATCACCGTCTTCCGATTTCATCAAGGGGAATTTCTTGGAATGAAGGAATTATTTCATTAAGCTTTTCAATGTCCTTTATTGAATAGTCACCGTTTTCGGCATCTGTGAAGAAGTCGTTAAGTCTTCCGAGAGAATATACGGCATTTCCCGAAATATCACTGAAGTTTTCTGCCGCCTCGGAGATGCTTCCTACGGATTTATTTTTGTCGAAAATCAGATTTGCCCAGACGGTGCTGTAGGCGGGATTGGGAACAAAGTTCTTGCTGTCGCCCTGTGAAAAGTCGTCGGAATAGTTCTGATACTGAGGGTAAGCCTCCTGCCATACATCGTTTTGCCACGGGGAATTATAGAGATTTTGCCACATATCGCCGTCCTTCTTTGAGGAATGGTTGAACCAGCCGTTTTCAAGTGCCCCTTCTCTTGCTCTGGAGTCATAGGAAACAGGATGGGTTCCTGCGTTTATTATGATGTTGCCCTTTACATCAAGGTCACGGCCGCCGCCCAGATGAATGGCAAGCTTCGGGATATTGACAAGGAGATTGCCGTAAACACTGATACCCGATAATGCATCGTCAAGATAAATTCCGTCGGGAGTGTGACCGTCGGAGCCCAGATTATATATGGCGTTATATCTGATAATTGTGCCGTACCAGTCCCAGCGTCTGCCCGAATAAATTGCACCCGCATCGTCGGAAAGAAGGCAGACATCGTGAATGAGATTATATTCAATAATGTGGTTGTTTCCCGACCATGTAATTGCTTCATGAGGGGAATTTACCATTTCGTTGTGTGAGCAGATGTTTCCCACGCCGTGAAGCGTTACAGCCGGCTGATAGGTGAGATAAATCTCCGACCAGTCGTGGATGTAGTTGTTGTCAGCTATGTTGTTTCCTGCGGTAAGGGTTTCACGGTCACCGCCGTCAAGGATAATTCCGCCCTTGCCCGTATGGGTTATTTCATTGTTATAAGCCGTATTGTTATAGCCTGTCATAAGAAGTGCATTTCCCGCAACATTCTTTATAAGGCAGTTTTTAACGGTGTTGGAGTCCCCCTTTATTGTAACGGCATCTCCTCTTGTGCCCTTTATTGTGAAGCCGTCAAAGGTGAGAAAATCCGCTTCGGAATTTATAATACAGTCAAGAGAAAGAGAAATGTCAATCTGAGCATCACTGAAGGAGTCGGGAGCGAAAAGGCACAAAAGTCCGTTTTCACGGTCAAGATACCATTCACCCTCGGTTGTCAGCTCCTCGAGGACATTGAAGAAATAGTAGGGAGCATCGGTTTTGGTGCCGTAAAGGCTTACGAACTTCGGGGAGAGAGTGCGGTTTTCTTCACTGAATTCCCCTATGGGAGTGGAGGCATCAGCCCAGTCATATTTCCAATAGCCCATCATCCATACACCGTCAAGAGTATTCCAGCTTCCCATTCTATCTGCAAGCTCAGGGCTTATCTCATATATATCGGATTCGGGATTTCTGATTTCATCCCAGTTTTCAACCTTTGTGGTGGCTCCGTTGGATTCATAGCCCTTTCCCGTGTGCAGAACCTTTTCTGTATAAAGGAAGTCTTCATCGGGATAGCGTGCAAGTGTCTGTCTTTTGTCGTTTACGAACAGCTCGCAGTAGAGCGGTCCCGTATAGTCGCCGTCATATTTTGCGGCTGTGTTATATGAGCCGATTGCATATATTTTTCCCCAAGCCTCACTTGTGAGAGAATAGGGCTCTTTGGTTAAATCAATAACATAAACTCTTTCCTTTGCTTCGTCGGAAAGTCTTTTTTCAATTTCGGGATATTCCTTAACGGATAGGAAATCCTCGGGAGAGAGTGTTGCTCCGCCGTTTAATACTACCTCACCGTCGGCATAATATGTGACGGGACAGTCCTTTGTTCCCGAATCCTCTTTTGTGAAAACCAGAGAGGAAACGCGGTATTCACCCTCGGAAACACAGACAGAAATACCGTTTTTGCCCTCTTTGTCCGTATTTCTTACAGCTTCCGCCGCCTTTTCGATGGTTCTGAAGGGCATTTCCTTGCTGCCGTCGTTGTTATCGTCACCTGTCACGCTGACATAAAAATCAAAATCTGTCATAATACCGTCTCTTTCAAAGGCTTTCTCCGTAAAAGCGGGTGCAGACGCCTTATAATTCTTATACACAATACCTATTGTATCCGTATAAACATAGGAAAAGCCCGTAATTACAAATATTAAAAGCACGGCACACGAGAGTATCGGGCGTACCGCCTTTTTTGTCATAAGCTTATAAAGTGCAAGGGCACATAATGCACCGATATAGACAAAAAGAATTGCCGAGGTCACATTCATAGCCAATCTGTTCAGCTGTTCCTTGCCGATAATTACATTTATGAAGAAGGAAACGCCCCATAAAAGTGCGGCAAAGATAACCCCTGAAAATACCGAAAGAGCCGCAGTTTTTCCCTTGGATTTGTTTCCCGAAAGGGAAGCCGCCGCCGAAAGCAAGGCACAGCCCAGCATGGAAATTGCCGTCAGAATAAAAAGCAGGAAAATATTGCTCCAGCTCAGGTATTCGTCATAAAAAAAGTAAACACCCGCCACCGAAAGCACAAGTCCCGAAAGGAACATAAGCCAATTAAACGAAAGTCTTTTCTTGTTTGTCATAATATAACCTCCCTTTGATTTCAGTATATAAATGAATAAACATTTTTTCAATACAAAAAAATTTTTACGGGGATTTTTGTATGCTTTTACGGAAAAACTCATTTGCCGCGGCTTTGCAACCGCCGGTTGCACGAATGTAAGGGTACGGATATGGACAAAATTTTGCGGGAGATGTATATTTTAATCAGAAAGGAGAATGTGTATGACATTAAGTGAAAAGCTTTTTGCTCTAAGAAAAAAATCGGGGATGAATCAGGAGGAGTTGGCAGAAAAGCTTGAGGTGTCCCGTCAGGCAATATCCAAATGGGAAAACACAGAAAGCTTTCCCGAAATAACGAAGCTTAAAATGATTGCCGATATATTTTCTGTCACAACGGATTTTCTGCTTGATGACACGAAGGATGAATTTATAAGAGCTGAATTTTCGGAAACCGCAGAAAGAAAGACTGCCATTGACAGAATTTTTGATAAGGCAGATGAAATTTTCGGAAAGCTAAGAATTCCGTTAGGTATACTGTCTATAATATATGGGGTGTATCAGATTGCAGTTGTGGTGATATTCTATATAAATATGATTACTCCGCTGCCGTCATCTGCAGTGAGTGTGGTCACGGGAGCAGGGATCGCTATCGGAGCAGGATTTGTTCTTCCCCTGATTAAAGCTGTCATATTTATATTGTTAGGTGCAATGCTCATAAAAAAGAAAAAATAAATTTTTATACAAAAAACAGGCACGGAAGTTATGTCCGTGCCTGTTGTCAGTTTACTATATAGGAAATTGCTCGCGATGTGAGTAATTTACATATAACAAGAAACACCTACAGCTCTCAAGATTGGGGGTAGGGGGTTGAAAAATTGTAAGATTTATTCTTATCTTCCTATCCCGATAATCTTTATGAGGATTATGAAGAAGTTTTCTATGTAGAGAGCGAGGGTGTTGGCGGTGAGGGAAAGGGAGTTGAGGATGTTTCTGCCGTTCATTTCAATGGCATAGCCCTGAATTGTGCCGTTGTTGTCGGGAACGGCATCACCGTCAAAAGCAAATTCATAAAGCAGGGGAGAAATGAGAGCGGTGATGAAATATTCACCGGCAGAAATTCCGCCGAAAATCTGACCTGTAAGCTTTGTGATGTCCTGTGTCATGGTATCTGTGCCGCCCATTTTTGCAATGAGGGCATTTGCGGCACCGATGAAAATTTCATCGTTTACTGTGGAAAGATCATCCTTGAGAATGAGAGAAACCGTACGAAGAAGAATTTTTACCTCTGTGCTTTGTACCTCAAAGGGCTCCTCGCCTGCATAGTGCCAGGCTACAAGCTCTGTTGCAAGGTCCCAGGGGGTTTCATAATCGGAGTCGGGGATTTCGATGTTATATTCTGCCGCTAATTCCTGAACGGAGTTTTCACCGTAAAGGCGAGTGTTGAGAAGCTCCACAAGACCGCCCACTGCGGTGTTTACAAGAGGATAGAAAAGGGAGTCCTCGGCAATTCCCAGCTTTTCCATTGTAAGAGAAAGCTCAAGACGGTATTTTACGCCTTCCTTGAGATAACCCTTTGCATATTCGTTAAGCCCCGCGTTCATTGCATCAAAATGTGCTTGGGTGTAGCCCTCAATTCCTCTTAATGCATCAGTATCAATCTTGTCAACGGTTTTTGTGCGGTAGGTAATCTCCGCGTCGTTGAGACAGAATACCTTATATTGTAAGGGGTACATTGAAAGTGCGGTGTTTGCGAAGTCGTAGATTTTATTTCCCAGAGGCGTTGTATAGCTTGTGGCATCGGAGCAATGCTCGTGGCCCGTGAAAACAAGCTTTATGCCCGCATCTGCGAAGAGCGTTGCGGTTGAATAGTGGAACTTAACAATGAAGTTACGGCTTATAAGTCTTTGCATGGGAAGATGGTCAAGAAGATTGTGGTGCATCATAAGAACAGGGTATCTGCCCTCTTCCTTTGCCTTCTTTGCTTCATCGAGAACCCACATAACCTCGGAAATGCTCAGACCGTCCTCTGTGGATTTTGAGGGATCGTTACTGTCAAGGGCAATAAGGCGGTATTTGTCACCGAGGTCTGCGGTGTAGGATGCGTTGTCCTCACAGACCGTAAGAGCCTCATTATAACCGAAATCGGCATAAACCTCTTTGAAATTATTAACCTTGAAGTCAATGTCAGCCGCACCCATATCGTGATTTCCGGGAACAACGAAAACAGATTTTCCTGTTTCCTTTTCAAATGCCGTAAGCTTTGCGGCAACATCATAGTGCTCCTGCCATACGGTTCTGCCGTTGTCTGCAAGGTCACCGGGGATAAGAAGATATTCAACACTGTCATCCTCGGCACACTGACGGAGCATTTCGTCAATTATAAGTCCGCTTTCAATATCCATGGCGGCACGGCGGTTTGCATACCAGAAAAGCTCGTGGTCATTGGTTTTTGTAAGTTCAGAGTCAGGTACATTATAATGAAGGTCGGAAGCCACGGCAAAGCCCAGCTCCTTGCTTTCCGTCGTTACAAGTGCAAAGCTCATAACAGTAAGGCTTGAAAGAATAATAAGGGATGCGAGAATAATACTTAACAGCTTTTTCATTTTTTTCTCCTCACTTTCGTACCCACCATTTTAGCAAATTGTTTTTATTTTGTATATAGATTTTCGGGAAATATTTGAAAATTATATATCCGTAAAGGAAAAAACTTATAAAAAAACACTATATAAATATACATAATCAATAAAATTACTAATTGTAAAATCCCATTTTTTGCTATTTTGTTGACTTGGGGAAGAACTTTCGGTATACTGTTTTCTGAGGTGATATAAATGAAGTTAGGTATAATCAACGGCTGGGAAGAGGGACATTTCAAGGCGGTTGCCGCCAAGGGTCTCGAAGCAGTTGAATTTTGCATCAACTATAATTATGACTCCGCTGAGGTTCTTAAAAGAGCTGAGGAAATCAAGGGCTATTCCGAAAAATACGGTGTGCTTGTAGGCTCTATAGGCAGATGGGGTATGGACAGAATTGACGAAAACGGTGAGGTTATCGCCGAGGCTATGGCTCACGATAAAAACCTTATTGACCTTGCTTCAATTGTGGACTGTCCCGTATATAATGTGGGCTGTAATTTTGTTGATGGCAAGTCCTATTATGAAAACTGCCTTATAGCTATTGACTATTTCAAGGGGCTTATTGATTACGCGAGAGACAAAAATGTAAAAATCGCAACCTATAACTGCGATTGGGCAAACTTTGTTTTCGAGGAAAAGGCTTGGTCCGTAATCCACGGGGCACTTCCCGAGCTTGGTATAAAATACGATCCCTCTCATTGCTTCAACAGAGGCGGAGACTATCTTAAGGAGCTTCGCGACTGGGGTAAGAGAGTATATCATTTCCATGTAAAAGGAATTCTTCACGTGGCAGGCGACGGCTTTGACGATCCCCCTGCAGGACTTGATGAAATCAAGTGGGGAGCAATTATGACAATGCTCTATGTAAACGACTATAACGGAGTGCTTTCCATTGAGCCTCATTCGGGCAAATGGAAGGGTGCAAAGGGACAGTGGGGCGTGGACTTCACCATAAGATTTATGAGACAGTACATAATGCCCGAAGCCTATGAAGCATCAACAGACCCGTATATGCCTTGATTTTCAATCAAGGCAATGAAATTCATTCCTACGGAATGAGTGAAATTCCTGCTTCGCAGGAGTGAAATATTTTCCTGCGGAAAATGTGAAGGAAGCCGCTTCGCGTCTCCCACGCTTCGCTCTAAACACTTGTGCCTTCGGTACATTGCTGAAATTTGATTGCGTTTGTGTTTGGCTTCTCCGAATTCCGACTTCCGACCTCGCGAAGCCCCTGTAGGACAGTCTCCGACTTCCGAATTTACAAAGCACATATGAAAGGATTAGTTAATTATGAAAAAATGGCGTGTTGGTATTATTGGTAACGGCGGCATCTGTAAGGGTGCCCATTTAAGCACATATCTTGAGGATAAGCGTCTTGAGGTTGTTGCTGTATGTGACATTATTGAGGAAAGGGCACAGTTTCTTAAGGATAATTATTTCCCTGAGGCTGCTGTTTACACTGATTTCAAGGAGCTTCTTAAGGATGAGACTATAGACTCTGTTGACATCTGTACTCCCAACTATCTCCACTCAATTATTGCGGTTGCGGCTTTTGAGGCAGGAAAGCATGTTTTCTGTGAAAAGCCCGATGCGGTTGATGTTACAGAGGTTCTTAAAATGAACGAAGCCGCAGAGAAGGCGGGTAAAACTCTTATGGTTATGAGAAATAACCGCTTTGTTGATGCTTCCGTTTTTGCTAAAAAGTATATTGAAAAGGGCAATATGGGTGACATCTACTGCGGCAGAGCAGGCTGGCAGAGAAGACGCGGTATTCCCGGAAAGGGCGGCTGGTTTACCACAAAGGCACAGTCAGGCGGCGGTCCCCTTATTGATCTGGGCGTGCATATGATTGACCTTGCAATATGGCTTATGGGTAACCCCACTCCCGTTGCGGTTTCGGGCAACACATATATGAAATTTGCAGATAACGATTCCTCCGACTCCGTAAACTCCGATTTCGGTGACAAGAATGCCGAGGGCACATTTGATGTTGAGGATCTTGCTATGGGTATGATTCGCTTTGATAACGGTGCAATACTCCAGATTGAATTCAGCTGGGCATCCAACATCAAGGAGGAATGCCGTTTTGTTGAGCTTCGCGGAACAAAGTCGGGTATGTCATGGAGAAACGGTGTCCTTGAGCTTTTCACAGAGGAGGACGGTGAGCAGATCAATATCACTGCTCCCAACTGCAGAGAAGACAACGGCCACTATAACAACTTAAAGCATTTCTACGATGTTGTTATCGAAGGCAAGAAGCCCATTTTCGTAGGTCAGCAGGGTATTGATATGATAAAAATTCTCTGTGCTATTTACGAGTCCGCAAAAACAGGTAAAGAGGTTATTCTCTGATAAGAAAAAATTTTACGGTTTATCAACCCCCTACCCTCAATTTTGGGGGGCTGTAGGTGTTTCTTGTTATAAGGGAATTGCTCACATCGCGAGCAATTTCATATATAAAAAAGAAAAATCATCAAATGTTATTCTCCGTTGCTTGATGCAACGGAGAAATGTTATATATTATAGAGACAGTATTACATTTCGGAAAAGAGGAATTTTTATGTTCAGTGATAATCTGAAAAATCTCCGTAAGGCAAAGGGGCTTTCACAGGAAGAGCTGGCAATCAGGCTTTCTGTGGTGCGGCAGACGGTTTCCAAATGGGAAAACGGACTGTCCGTACCCGATTCGGAGCTTCTTATAAAAATTGCCGAGGAGCTTGACACCACCGTCAGCGTGCTTTTAGGTGAGAATGTTATAACGGATGAACAATCCGAATTAAAGGCAATAGCCGAAAAGCTTGAGGTTATCAACAGACAGCTTGCCGAAAAAAACGAAAAAAGCAGAAAAACAAGAAAAGCGGTATTTATTGCTTTGTGTGTTTGTGTTATCGGCTTTTTGCTGTTCTCTTTTGCGGAGTTTCTTTTGCGCCTTCAGTTTTTTGATGAAGTCAATTCTTCTGTGGGTATTATCGGAGGTGCCGACGGGCCCACAAGTATTCTGATTTCAAACGGTGCACTGAAGCCTATGAGGTTCATAATCGGAATTGCTCTTCTGGTGCTTTCAATTACAGGTATCTGCAAAAACAGAAAAAAATCATAAAAGTAACCGCAAATCTGTCCTGATATGACAAATTTGCGGTTTTTGTGTGTTCTCTTATTTTTTACCCTTGATTTTATCAAGCTCTCTTTTGTATTTGTCTCTTTCCATCATGGCTTTTTCGGCGTCCTCAAGGTAGCCTGCCATATCGCCGCGAAGCTTTTTGACAGTTCCCGCATTCTCCTTGCTTTCGTTTGCAAGGTCAAGTGCTGTCAGCACAAGTGCCTCGGTGAGAGAAAGGCGGGAGCCGTGTCTCATAAGCTCGCTGACCTTTTTGTCCACTGTGTCTGCCAGTGCCTTTATATCCTCGGGAGCCTCCGTTGAAATAATTGTATATTTCTGGTTGCTGACGGTGATTTCAACTTTATTCTTTTCCATTTCAGTCTCCTTGTCAGTTCTTTTTGAACTGCTGCTTCATTCTCATTTCTTTTGAAAGGATCTTCTTGCGAAGGCGAAGGGATGTGGGTGTTACCTCAAGAAGCTCGTCGTCGCTTAAAAATTCCATGCTCTGCTCAAGAGAAAGTGTTGAGTGGGGCACAAGACGGAGAGCATCGTCACTGCCTGCGGCACGGGTGTTTGTCATCTGCTTTTTCTTGCAGACGTTGCAGACGATGTCCTCATTCTTTGAACATTCTCCTACAATCATGCCCTCGTATACGGGAACGCCGGGGCCGATGAAAAGTCTTCCTCTGTCCTGTGTATTGAAAAGACCGTAGCCTGTGCTGTCACCTGTTTCGTGAGCAACAATGGAGCCTCTTTCTCTTGTCTGTATATCTCCCTTATAGGGCTCATAGCCTTGGAAGAGGTTGTTCATAATGCCGTAGCCGTTGGTGTCTGTAAGGAATTCCGAGCGATAGCCGATAAGACCTCTTGCGGGAATTCTGAATTCAAGGTGAGTGGTTCCGCCGTCGCGTGTGCCCATATTTTCAAGCTCTCCTCTGCGGGAACCGATTTTTTCCATAACAGGCCCTACATAGTCGTTGGGAACCTCAATAATCAGAAGCTCAATGGGCTCTAAAAGTACACCGTCCTCATGCTTATAAATAACCTTGGGACGTGACACCTGAAATTCATAGCCCTGTCTTCTCATGGTTTCTATAAGGATTGAAAGGTGCAGCTCGCCTCTGCCCGATACCTTGAAGGCATCTGTGGTTTCAGTCTCCTCAACTCTCATGCTGACGTTTGTTTCAACCTCCTTGAAAAGACGTGCACGGATGTTTCTTGATGTTACGAATTTACCTTCTTTTCCTGCAAAGGGAGAGTCGTTTACATGGAAGGTCATTGAAAGGGTAGGCTCATCAATTTTTATAAAGGGGAGAGGCTCAATGCAGTCGGGGGAGCAGATTGTTTCACCGATATTAAGTCCCTCAATACCGGAAATGGCAACAATGTCACCGGCTGCGGCAGAGTCTGTTTCTGTTCTTCCCAGTCCCGTAAAGTGATAAAGACGGGAAACTCTCACATTTCTGTTTGTTCCGTCTGTTCCGCAAAGAACAACTGCCTGTCCTGCCTTTACTGTGCCTCTTTCAATTCTTCCAACACCTATTCTTCCCACATAATCGTCATAGTCCAGTGCGGAGAACAGAAGCTGCAGGGGTGCATTTTCATCACAGGAGGGAGCAGGGATGTTGTCAATTATAGCATCAAGAAGCGGTCTCATATCGCCCTCGCGGTCGTCCTTGTTAAAGGAAGCGAAGCCCTCTCTGGCAGATGCAAAAATTACGGGGAATTCAATCTGATTTTCGTCTGCACCAAGCTCAATGAAAAGGTCACGCCCCTCATCAATAACCTCGTCGGGGCGAGCACCCGGACGGTCGATTTTGTTGATAACGACCATAGGTGTTTTCTTGAGTGCCAGTGCCTTTGAAAGAACAAAGCGTGTCTGGGGCATACAGCCCTCAAAGGCCTCAACAAGAAGAAGCACACCGTCAACCATAGTCATAATTCGTTCAACCTCACCGCGGAAATCAGCATGGCCGGGAGTGTCAACTATATTTATTTTTACACCCTTGTAATTAACAGAGGTGTTTTTTGAAAGAATTGTAATTCCTCTTTCTCTTTCAAGGTCGTTGGAGTCCATAACTCTGTCCTGAACAACCTCGTTTTCTCTGAATGTACCGCTGCACTTGAGAAGCTTGTCAACAAGAGTTGTTTTGCCGTGGTCAACGTGAGCGATTATAGCAATATTTCTGATGTTTTCTCTGATACTCAAAAATTTCATCTCCAAAAAATTTTTACAACATCTTATAATACACCTTTAACAAAAGAAAATCAACAATTTTATGCAATTTTCCCACTTTTGCATTTTTTTTATTGTTTGTGCTATCTTTTTTTTATCACGGATGATACAATGATAAAAAAACAGTATTGCGGAGGCGGATTTATGACTTTTCCAATGACAGATTTTTTGCTTAATTACGATGTATATCCTCTTGTTTTTCCTGTGGGGAAAGAGGTTACCGTGCATATAAGGCCTACAGGCGGAAGACCTGAATTCACAGCGGGTAAGGAATATAAAATCCTTATCTGTGCTCTTGAGGGCGGAAAGCCCTATGACTATCCCTCATCGGGTGACTATAGGGAAAAGACTGTTGTCTGTAACGAGCTTGGGGGCTTTGATGTAACCCATACATATGACAGCGAGCAGCAGTATTTCATAAGGGTGCTGGGTGACGAGGGCAGAAGAATAAATCAGTTCCCCGTTTATGCGGTTGAAGGTGACCTTGCAGGAAGATACCCTCTTCGCGGCGACCTTCATATGCACACAAACTGCTCTGACGGAAGACAATCTCCCGAGGTTGTCTGCGGTATGTACCGTTCCCACGGCTATGACTTCTTTGCAATTACGGACCATCACAGATATTACCCCTCAATCCGTGCTATTGAATTTTTCAAGGATATCCCCACGGAATTCAATATCGTTCCCGGTGAAGAGGTGCATCTCCCTGATGTTCACGGCAAGGAAGCAGATGCTCACATCGTCAATTTCGGCGGTGAATATTCAATAAACGCCTTGGTTCAGGATGAATATTACGGTGAAGCGGGAGATTCTTGGGTTCGTTCAATGCCCGGTGTCACTCCTCCCGAGTCCGATACCGTTCCCGTTTGGCAGGACAAAATGGAGGCTCTTGCTGAAAAGACGGAGGTTCCCGAAAAGGTGGATAAAATCCCTGCCGCAGTTATGAAATGGGCGTTCTCCGAAATCAAAAAGGCAGGCGGACTTGCAATATTCCCCCATCCGTGCTGGATAAGTGACACAATGCATGTTCCCACGCCCTTCCTTGAATACATTATGGAAAATCAGGACTTTGATGCCTTCGAGGTTTTAGGCGGAGAAAGATATTATGAGCATAACGGCTTTCAGGTCATAAGATATTATGAGGACAAGGCAAAGGGCAGACGCTATCCCATCGTGGGAAGCACCGACAGCCATTCCTCTTATGAGTCAAATGACGGTGCCCTTATCTGCTCCACCATAGTTTTCTCACCCGAAAACGAAAGAAAAGCACTTATCGGTGCCATAAAGGATTTCTATTCCGTTGCAGTTGACACCATAAGCCGTGAATTCCGCCTTGTCGGAGACAACCGCCTTGTGAGATATTCCTGTTTCCTCATAAACAACTACTTCCCCCGCCACGACGAGCTGTGCAAGGAAGAAGGCAGACTTATGAGAATATGTGCCGTGGGCACCGAAGAAGAAAAAGCAGACGCCGTAAAAATGCTCACAGCAATAAACGGCAGAATGAAAAAATTTATGGAAAAATACTTCGCATTTTAATCAGACAGCCGTCCGGATTTACCTCGGACGGCTTTGTTGTTAATATTCATCAGACAGCAGAAAATCTGCAATATGCATTGTTTTTATTCCCTGATAATTGCCGTCAGCGTATTCATCCGTGCGAAGCAGGTATTTCGGATGATTATCATTTATCTCAAGCAATCTGTCATATTCTCTTTTTTCTGTTTCTTCTGTCTTGATTTCTCTTGTAACCTGAATATATATTTTGTGATTTTGTTTTGTGGCAATGAAATCGATCTCGCCGTTTTGTGTTTTTCCTATGCACACCTCATATCCTCTGCGCAGAAGCTCAAGGTATACCACATTTTCAAGCATTGCCGCAACGCTTGTGTCGTTATAGCCTAAAACACTGTATTTGAAGGAGCTGTCGGCAAGATAAAATTTTTCCTGTGTTTTGAGTAATTCCTTGCCCTGTATGTCATATCTTGAACAACGATGAATTATATATGCGCTTTCCAGCTTTTCAAGATAATTGTATACGGTTTCATTGTCTATTGAGCGGTGTTCCGATTTCAGATAATCCGAAATTGATTTTGCGGAAAATGTTTTTCCTATGTTATCGAATACGAACTTTACAACCCTTTCCAACTGGTCAATTTTCCGAAGCTGATTTCTTTTTACAATGTCCGAAAAAACCGTTGAGTTGTATATATCCCGGATAATAGTATAAGCATCCTCAAGAGGATAATTCTGAAGATGTATTGCCGGAAAGCCGCCGTATTTAATATAGTTTATAAGCTCATTGCGGCTATCCGCCGTGGCTGTGTATTCTTTTTTAAACATAAGATATTCTCTGAAGGACAGGGTGAAAATCCGGAATGAAACATACCGTCCCGTGAGATAGGTTGAGATTTCAGAGGACATCATACGGGAATTTGAGCCGGTTACATATATGTCCACATTATAGTCAGTATTTATTGAATTAACAACCTTTTCCCAGTTCTCAATTTCCTGTACCTCGTCAAGAAAAATATATGTCCTTTCTTTGTCCGAAAGCTTGCTTTTAAGCATTTCATAAAGCTCCCTTGAGGTCAGGGCTTCATATTCCATAGAGTCAAAACGCAAGTTGACAATTCTTTCCTTTTCTATCCCTCTGTTCATAAGCTCATTCATTATCATTTGCATTATGGTGGATTTTCCGCACCGACGCACACCTGTCAGAATTTTTACGAAGGGAGTGTCGGTAAATGCCATAATTTTATTTACATAATTTTCTCTCAAAATCATATTAAACACCTCTTTACAGTGTAAGTATAGCACACATAAAAATATTTAGTCAACAAGTTTTGCGGT
The DNA here is from genome assembly GCA_045590915.1 of Acutalibacteraceae bacterium. Classification (GTDB taxonomy): domain Bacteria; phylum Bacillota; class Clostridia; order Oscillospirales; family Acutalibacteraceae; genus RUG806. The sequence goes on from JAZNRX010000094.1 coordinate 19,015, forward strand.
TATAACCCGAAAAAGTGTGTGAAAATAGAAAGTTTTGCGGTTATAACCCGAAAACTTTTTGTTGATGTCTTTATGAGTAAAAAAACAGGGGTTGTGTCCTTATGAACACAACCCCGCTTTGCTATACTTATTCACCTTATTATATATCCCTTGTGTAAAGCACGTGGCGGAAGGTGAGTGAGTTTTCCTCGCCTTCTTTTAAGACCTCTCTTTTCCACTGTGATAAATCTACCTCGGGGAAGAATACATCTGCCTTATCTGTGGTGAAGTCTACCTCTGTGATGTAAAGCTTGTTGGCTTTTGGGAAAAATGCCTCATAGATACTGGCTCCGCCTATGATGAAGACTTCGTCTGTCTCACTTTCGTTGAGTGCGGCTTCAAGGTCTGTCACAACGGTGGCACCTGCCGCAAGGAAGCTCTTATCACGGGTGATTACAATATTTTTTCTTCCGGGGAGTGCCTTGGGGAGAGACTGAAAGGTCTTTCTTCCCATAATAATGCTTTTTCCCATGGTGGTTTCCTTGAAAAATTTAAGGTCGGAGGGGATGTGCCATAAAAGGTCGCCGTTTCCGCCTATTTCGTTATTTGTGCCCTTGGCAACAATCATTGAAACTGTCATAATTTTCCTCTTTACTGTGCTATGGGGAAGGAAATTTTTCCCATATGCTGATAATCTGTAAGCTTAATGTCCTTTAAGTCCTTGGAATTGTCAAATTCGAAGAAATCCTTAACCTCGGGATTGAGCCATAATTTCGGTGCGGGGAGACTGCCGTTTTCGTCAAAGCGTTTAATCTGCTCCTTTATGCCGTCGATCTGATTTACATAGATGTGAGCATCCTTTATGCTCCAGTCCAGTGTGCCGGGCTTCAGTCCCGTTACGTGACACAGCATCATAAGAAGAACGCTGTACTGTGTGACATTGAAGGGAAGTCCCAAGGGTACGTCACAGCTTCTCTGATGCACCCAGGCATTGAGCTTTCCGTCGGTAACATCCCATTCACTGCTCCATACACAAGAGGGAAGCACTGCGGTGTCAAGATAATCGTTCTGATAAAGAGACATTATCATTCTTCTGTCTCGGGGATTGTTTTTCAGTGTATCAATAAGCTTCTGGGTTAAGCCGAATTTATTTATTATCCAGCCGTAAGCGGTGCCGATGGTGTGTGCCCATTCCTTGCCGAATTCCTTTTTGATTTCCTTTTTGACCAATTTGCCGTTGCCGTCTGGCACCATCTGTGTAGCCGTCCAGAAGCCGTCTTCGTCAATTTCCCATTCATCCCATATATGAACATTTCTTTCCTGCAGCCAACGGACATCATTGCTCTGTGCCTGATAGAACCAGAGCATTTCAAGAACTGCCTGACGGATGAAAAGCTGTTTGGTGGTGAGAACGGGGAATTCCTCACCTAAATCGAAGTGAAAATGATGGGAAGGCACCTTTATTGTGTCTATGCCTGTTCTGTTTTCAACCCTGACACCCTCAGAGAGTATTCTTTTGCAAAGGTCAAGATAATCCTTATCCCATTTTGACATAAGTATTCTCCTTAAAGTTTAATACCCAGAAGTCTTTCTGCGTTCTTATGGGCGATTTTTTCCTTTATATCATCGGAAATGTTGAATTTTTCAAGATTTTCCCGTTCAATTACGGGTGAGCCCAAGGGGAAATCGCTGGCGAAAAGAACTCTGTCTTCACCGAAAAGGGAAATGAGCTCCTCGCCCCGTTCAATACTCATTCCGCAGGGGAAGGAGCTTGAAATATCAACGAAGCAGTTTTCCATATCACGAAGGTATTTTACACCCTCATCTGACATAGACCAGCCGCCGAAGTGTGCTCCTATGCACATAAGACGGGGGAAGTTTTTCATAACCCTTCTGAGCCTTTCGGGATGGGAAAAGCTGTATCGGGGATCTCCTGTATGGGCAATAAATATCATTTTCCCCTGCATATAGTCAAAAACGGGGAAAAGTCTTTCATCGTCAATATTGAAAAGCTGTGTGTCGGGATGGATTTTAACTCCGTGAAGACCGAGAGAGTCAATTCTCTCAATTTCAGCCTCAATATTGTCCATAGCGGCGTGAACGGTGCCGAAGGACAGAAATTCCTTGTGTTCGGCCTGCATTTTTGCCGCAAAATCGTTTATATGAACCACTCCCGAGGGCTTTATGGCAACGGGAAGAACCACATTGAGACAAACGCCCGCTTTTTCGGACTGTCTCAGAAGCTCATCAGCCGAGCCTACATTTTCAGCCTCCATGGAGTAGAAATTCTCGATGCTTTCGGTTGCTTTTTTTGCAATGCTGTCGGGGTATATGTGCGTGTGAAAATCTATAAGCTTCATTTGTTTTTTAGTCTTTTATCCAGCTTTACGGAAAGCTTAGTTCCTACAGACTGGAAAATTTGTACCATTATAACGAGAAGAATAACTGCAAGGAGCATAACCACATACTTATAGCGGTAATAGCCGTAATTGATAGCGATTTTTCCCAAACCGCCGCCGCCGATGATACCGCTCATAGCGGAATAGCCGAGGATTGTGGTTATGGCTATGGTGAAATTGGAAATAAGAGAGGGTATGCTTTCGGGAATCATAACCTTTCTTATGATGTCGAAGGGAGAAGCTCCCATGCTTTCGGCGGCTTCAATGATGTTGGGGTTTACTTCTCTTAAGGAGCCCTCAACAAGTCTTGCCACAAAGGGAAATGCGGCAATAACAAGAGGAACTATGGAAGCCACGGTGCCGATGGTTGTGCCCACAATAAGTCGGGCAAGGGGGAATGCCATAATCATAAGAATAAGAAAAGGCACGGAACGAAGAAGATTTATAATTATGTTGAGTGTGCTCATAACGGGCTTGGGCAGGGGCATAATTCCGCCCTTGTCACCTGTCACAAGAACAACACCGAGGGGAAGACCGATAAGAATGGCAATGGCAGTAGAAACAACCGTTACATAAAAGGTTTCCCATATGCCTAAAAGAAATTCGGATTTTACGATTTCCAGAGCAAACTGCCAGGCCTCAGCCGAAAAAATATTATCATACATCGTCTCTTACCTCCTCTGCCGTAATGTCTTTTATTGAGCGAAGATATTCGAGAGCCTCTCTGAGCTTTTCCTCTCCGCCCGAAATGCCCAGCATCATACTGCCGTATGCCTTGTCGCCGATTGACTTTGTTGATGCCGCCATAATGTTTGCATAAATTCCCTTTTCGGCTGCCATGGTGGCAATAAGGGGAGTTTTTGCGGATGCCGCACCGTTGAAAACCACGCGTATTCTCGGCTCCTCACTGAAGGACTCCATTGATTTTTCATCAAAGCCCTCGGGGAAAACAAGTCTTCTTGCCGCATCGGATTTGGGTGCGGAGAAGATGTCGGATACGGCACCGTTTTCAACAACAATACCGTCATCAAGTATGGCAACGTGGTTGCATATTTCCTCAACAACGCTCATCTGATGGGTGATAACAATAACGGTGATGCCAAGCTTTCTGTTGATGTCCTTGATAAGCTCAAGTATTGAATGGGTAGTCTTGGGATCCAATGCGCTTGTTGCCTCGTCGCACAAAAGCACCTTGGGATCGGTTGCAAGTGCACGGGCAATGGCAATTCTCTGCTGCTGACCGCCCGAAAGCTGAGCAGGATATGCATTTTCCTTGTCGGGAAGACCGACGATTTCAAGAAGCTCTCTTGCTCTTTTCACCGCATCAGCCTTTTTGACACCTGAAAGCTCCAAGGGGAAGCAGATGTTTTTAAGGCAGGTACGCTGCATAAGAAGATTGAAGCCCTGAAAAATCATGGTGATGTCCCGTCTTTTTTCACGAAGCTGCTTCGGAGAAAGTGCCGCCATATCCGTACCGTCAATGACTACCGTACCTTCGGTGGGGCGTTCAAGCATATTGATACAGCGCACAAGCGTGCTTTTTCCCGCACCGCTCATACCGATGATACCGAAAATATCACCGTTCTCTATAGTAATATTGACATTCTTAAGTGCCTGAACCTCACCGTCCGAGGTGGTGAAGGTCTTTGTGAGATTTTTAATTTCAATCATACCAATTTCTCCAAAACAAAAGTAAATCATAATTCAGCAGTCAGAGGCTGCTGAATTATGACAATAAGAAAAAAATCTTACGATTTATCAACCCCCTACCCCCAATCTTGGGGGCTGTAGGTGTTTCTTGTTATATGTAATTGCTCACATCGCGAGCAATTTCCTATATAATAAAAAACTTCGCAGATCCGAAATCCGAATTTGCAATACATTGCCCGTTTGACGAGAAGTGTTCGTATTTTGCCCGAGTGTGCCGTTTATTCGCAGATAAACGGAGGCAATCGGGTGAAATACGGGCAGTTATCGGAAAATTATCTCACTTTCCGCTTGTGTCGGATAAAACTAACTTAAATCAAGTTTCGATTTACCCTTGGGAAGAGCGGAAAGATGGGCAGAAATTGCCGTATTTGTTGGATTTGACACCGGAAGGCGTACAATGGTACTGCGAGACAAGTCCGTGTGCCGCTGCCGGTGGCAGATGAAGGCACGCGGGATTGGTGAAGAAACACAGAGTATCACGACCGATGAGGAAGTGAGACGACAATGTTTCTGAGGTGCAAAAGCCAAAGCACAAAACCACTTTTGTAGAAAGATTAATCAAAGCTTGTAAAACAAACTTATATAAACCGAATTGCCAAACAAAATAACTTTATGCGGCAAAGACGGTTATTTATGTACATCTTTCCTTATTCAAATATGTCGAGAGTTGTCTGCTTGCCGCCGTAGATGCCGAGGGGCTCAACGTGGATAGCACCGACGCTTACAACCTTTGTTCCGTTCTGTGCATTGAAGTCTTCAAGATAGGGAAGATGCTGGAAGTAGTTAGCATCAACGTCGCCTGAATCAACAACATTGTTGGGCTGAACATAGTCTGTGAATTCCTTGATGTCAAGAGTGATGTTCTTTTCAGCAAGAATATCCTTTGCAATCTTGAGGATTTCAGCGTGGGGAGCGGGAGAAGCGGCAACTGTGATTGTCTGACCTGCAAGTGTTGCATAGTCAACTGTTGCATCATAGCCTGTGCCTGCATCTTCAACTGTGGAAACAACGGAGCCTGTGTATGTTGTCTTGATGTAATCAGCAACCTTCTGGCTCTTGAGAGCTGCAAGGAGAGCCTTTGTCTTTGCGGTTTCCTCGTTGCCTTCCTTAACGGCTACGATGTTACCGTAAGCAGATGCGGAGCCTTCCTGTTTGAGTGCCTTTTCAGCGGGGTTGATGTTTGCGGCAAGAGCATAGTTTGAATTGATAACTGCAAAGTCAACGTCCTGAAGAATGTTGGGAATCTGAGCTGCTTCAACTTCCTTGAATTCAATGTTGTAGGGATTTTCTTCAATGTCAAGGATTGTAGCAGTGATGCCTGCACCCTCTTTAAGCTTGATGAGACCAAGGTTTTCAAGAAGCAGAAGAGCTCTTGTTTCGTTTGTGGTATCATTGGGAATAGCGATGGTGTAGGTCTTTGCGTTGTCCTTACCGCAAGCGGCAAAAATACCGAGAGAAAGAACAAGCACAAGAGCAAGTGCAATTATTTTTTTCATAATAATTTCTCCTTTTTTATTATTATTTAGAACATTATAATACAAAAAACAGTAATTTGCAACAGCAAATCATAATTTAGCGGTCGCAGACTGCTAAATTATGATAATTCGGAAGTCGGGTGCTTCGCAAATTCGGAATTCGGATTTCGTAACAATGCTTCGCAAATTCGGAATTCGGAATTCGGAATACGGAGAAACCCAAACACAAATGCAATCAAATTTCAGCAATGTTTCGAAGAAATGAGCGTTTAGAGCGAAGCGGAACGGTGCTTTGCAAATTCCGAATTTTTAACGGCTTGAGCTGTTAAATTATGATTTTCTCTTGCAAAACTGTGTGTTGTGCTATAAAATATTTTTGGTGATATTGTATGATTATTTCAGGCTTTCAGAAGCTTACTTTGCTTGATTTTCCGGGGCATACTGCCTGTACTCTTTTTACATCGGGATGCAATATGCGTTGTCCCTTCTGCCATAATGCTTCTCTCGTAACGGGGGATGCACCCGAAAGCTTTTGCGAGGAGGAGATCCTCTCATATCTTAAAAAGCGTCAGGGACTTCTTGACGGAGTGGCAATTACGGGCGGTGAGCCGCTTTTGCATAAGGATATAGGAGATTTTATAAAAAAAATAAAAGAGACGGGCTTCGCGGTGAAGCTTGACACAAACGGCAGCTTCCCCGACAGACTGAAAGGTCTTATTGATGACGGTCTTATTGACTATATAGCTATGGATATAAAAAACAGTAAGGAAAAATATTCTCTTGCGGCAGGACGGAATGTTGATGTTGAGGCTGTTGAAAAAAGCGTTGAGCTTATAAAAGGAAGCGGTCTTCCTCACGAATTCAGAACCACTGTCACCAAGGAGCTTCACACGGAAGAGGACATAATTTCCATAGCAAAGTGGCTGGGAGAGGGCGAAAAATACTTCCTTCAGCAGTTTAAGGATTCGGGGGAAATATTGTCCGATACACAGTCCTCCCACCACCCCGATGTGCTTCGTGAATTCTCTTTGGCTGCACAAAAATACGGTGTTTTGTGCGAAGTGAGAGGCGTCTGACGAAGCGGAATATGTTGTGTAAATTTTATTGCATTGGCACAAGATGTTGTGTCAATGCATAATTTTTCGGCTTTTTGACAGAGTTTTGCACTAAAAAGCCAACAATATATTGTGCATTATTCCAAAGTTAAAAAAATATTGCCACAAGATATTGATTTTTATATCGGCTGTATGCTATGATTAGCAGGCACCACGGAAAAACCGTGTCGTAAAACGGCAAATGTTAAACTGATAGATTATGAAAAATTAACAGAACGAGGAGGAACAAAATGGCTTATCAGGTTATTAAAAGAGACGGCGAAAAGGCAGATTTTAATATAGCTAAAATTGCCGGCGCCATTCAGAAGGCTTTTGAAGCACAGAACAGAGAAACACACCCCAACATTATAGATTTCCTTGCACTCAAGGTTACTGCAGATTTTGAGTCCAAGATAAAGGACGGATATATCACCGTTGAGGATATTCAGGACTCCGTTGAGTCCGTGCTTGTTCAGGCAGGCTATGCAGAAATTGCAAAGGCATACATCCTTTACAGAAAGAACCGTGAAAAGATCCGTAATATGAAATCCACAATTCTCGACTATAAAGAGATTGTTGATAACTATGTTAAGGTATCCGACTGGAGAGTTAAGGAAAATTCAACGGTTACCTATTCCGTAGGCGGACTTATTCTTTCAAACTCAGGTGCAATCACCGCAAACTATTGGCTTTCCGAAATTTACGATGAGGAAATTGCAAATGCCCACAAGAATGCAGACATTCACATTCACGACGTTTCAATGCTCACAGGCTACTGTGCAGGATGGTCACTGCGTCAGCTTATTGAAGAGGGCTTAGGCGGTGTTCCCGGAAAAATTACTTCTTCTCCTGCAAGCCATCTTGCAACTCTTTGCAATCAGATGGTAAACTTCCTCGGTATTATGCAGAATGAATGGGCAGGCGCTCAGGCTTTCTCCT
>JAZNRX010000095.1:0-10469 GCA_045590915.1 Acutalibacteraceae bacterium
TGCTTTATAGATAAGCTTAAGCACGCCATAGGGAAGATGTCTTAAATCTGCAATAAACTGCGTTGTGTAGCCGTCAAGGGAAAGTCCTGCTTCAACAACACCGGCGTGACGGAAAATGCCGATTTTTCTCATGCCTGAGCAAGCGGAATATATGTGCGTAACATCACTGTAGCCGTGAGAAAGTGCTTCTTCCGTATTGCTGTAATCTCCGTCAGAGTGAGCAACAGAAGCCACAATGCCTCGCTTTTTTGCCTCCTCGCCTACAACAAAACCGTTTTCAATTTCAGGTGCCGCACCGATAATCTTAATAATGTCCGAGCTGTCAAGAAGCTCAGATACATTTTCTCTTGTGGGAACCAGAATATTTTCGGGACTCTGCGCTCCCTTCATTTTCATTGAAATAAAGGGACCTTCAAGATGCACGCCTAAGATATTTGAATCAGTGCATATTTTCTGTGCTTCTTCAATGTTTTTTATGACATTCTTTAACTGCTCAATGGGAGCGGCAAGAGTGGTTGGCAGAATTGATGTTGTTCCGTGTAGAGCGTGTGCCGTACACATTTTTACAATATCTTGGGCGGTTCCCATAGCGGAATAGCCTCCGCCGCCGTGAACATGAATATCCGCAAATCCGGAAGATAGATATCTGCCCTTGCAGTCTATAATTTCACAGTCAGTTTTTTTAGGTATTACTGCTGTTATATCGATAATTTTTCCGTTTTCGGTTGCCACTGCTTTATCTTCAATTATTGTATCGGGAGTGATGATTTTTGCATTTATGTAGTATCTCATATAAAGTACCTTCCTTCCTTGAAAATATTTTATCAAAATTATTATTAAATTTCAATAAAAATAAGAATAAACTATGGAAATATCCGATTATCTGTGCTAAAATAACCCTGTATTATGTGTAAGAGGAGGTTATTCTTTATGAGCACAGAGAAAAAAATAAGAATCGGTGCTGTGGGTATAAGCGGGAGAGGCTCGGGAATGCTGGAGCTTTTGCTTGCCGTTCCCGGTGTTGTTTGTCCCGCAGTATGTGATAAATATGAGGACAGAGCACAAAGAGGACTTGAAATTGTCAGAAATTCCGAAGGCTATGACGGATATGAGGTGAATTCATATCTTGATTACAAGGAAATGCTGGCACAAGAAAAGCTTGATGCTCTTGTTGTTTTTACAACATGGATAACTCATTCAAAAATTGCAATCGCAGGTATGAATGCAGGACTCAATGTGGCTATGGAGGTAGGCGGAGCCGCTTCAATAGAAGAGTGCTGGGAGCTTGTCAGAACAAGTGAAAGAACGGGAAAGTTCTGTATGCTTCTTGAAAACTGCTGTTATGACAGAAATGAAATGGCAGTATTCAATATGGTGAAAAAAGGACTTTTCGGTGAGATTGTTCACTGCGAGGGTGGTTACAGACATGATCTCCGTGATGAGATTTCTTTAGGCAGAGAAAACCGTCACGGAAGACTCTTCAATTTTCAGAACAGAAACGGTGAATTATATCCCACCCATCAGTTAGGCCCCATTTCCAAGGTTCTCGGAATTAACCGCGGAAACCGTTTTGTTTCACTGGTTTCAATGGCAAGTAAATCAAAGGGACTCAATCAGTGGATAAAGGACAACAAGGGCGAGGATTATGATATATACGGCTATGATTTCGCTTGCGGAGATGTTGTTACAACAATAATCAAGTGTGCACACGGTGAAACAATCACTCTTACGCATGACTGCTGTCTGCCCCGTCCCTATACACGAAACTATCTTGTGCAGGGAACAAAAGGAATATTCTCCGATATTGACGAAGCCGCAGCCTGCGCAATAACAGGCGTAACAGAGTCTACGCATGAGTGGACAAAGTTTGAAACTATCAGAGAAAAATATGATCATCCCCTTTGGTCGAAATATGAAAAGGCAGGCGTAAAGGCAGGACACGGCGGTATGGACTATCTTGTGCTTTCCGCCTTTGTAGAAGCCTGTCAGGTTGGCTCACAGCCTCCTATTGATGTGTATGATACTGCTGCATGGATGGCAATTACCTGTCTTTCCGAGCAGAGTGTTGCCATGGGCGGTATGCCCGTTCCCGTACCCGATTTTACAAACGGTATGTGGATAGACCGTGAACCCTACAGACGCGGTGTTTACTGTCTTGAAGAAGTATGTGAGGATTTTTTTGAAGGAGAGGATGCATAATATGAGCTTTTACATAGGAATAGACGGCGGCGGAACAAAAACACAGTATGCTCTTTTTAATGAAAAGAAGGAGATGCTTTCCACTGTTAAAACAACGGGAAGCAACCACGAAAATCTCGAGGGAGCAATTCCCGAAGCCGCAGGTATTATAATGGGCGGTATAAACGATCTTCTCAATGAGAATAAGCTTGCTCTTTCAGATGTCACACATATCCTTATGGCTCTTGCTGGTATTGACCATCAGTATCAGTGCGATGAAATGACTAAGGAGCTTAAAAAGCTTGGTCTTAATGTGCCTTTTTCCATTTATAACGACGGTTTTATCGTTGTTAAAGCAGGACTTACAGGAAAAGCGGGTATCGGCTATAACTGCGGAACAGGCACCTGCTGTAATTCTGTGGGCTCTGACGGAAAGCTTCTTCAGGTGGGAGGCTTCGGTGAGCTTTCAGGTGATGTAGGCGGCGGTCATTGGATTGCCCGTCAGACCTTCGGTAAGCTTTACGATGATGTGTGCCTTAAGATAAAGGAAACCGAAATGACAGATAAAATTGTTGAAAAATTCGGTATCACAAAGGACCGTGACGGTGTGCTTTCTCTTATTGCTCCCATGGAGGAAGAGGGCGATGAAATAGTCAGAGATTTGCTTGATATATTCTTTGATGCTCTTAATAACGGTGATGAAGCGGCAACTGAAATTGCGGATGTTATGGCTGAAAGAGGTGCACAGTTTATTTGTGCCCACATCAGAAATCAGTTTTTTGACGGTGATGTAATTCAGGTTGTTCTTTCAGGCTCAATGCATTGCAAGCTTCCGTCCGATGTGTATGTGAATAAGCTTATTAAGAAGACAGAAGAAATAAGCGGTAAAAAGCTTGAATTTATCAAGCTTCAGGTGGCACCTGTAATGGGATGCATCAACTGGATGCTTGAAGACTGAATGAGGGGGATATAATAATGAAAGAAATTAATGTAACGGTTATCGGCTCAGGAAGTACTTATTGTCCCGAGCTTGTTGACGGATTTTTACTCAGACAGGATTCTCTTAAACTCAAGAGACTTGTTCTTATGGATATTGATGAGAGAAAAAGGAATATTGTAGGCTCGCTTTGCGAAAGAATGATAAGAGCGGCGGGAATGGACACAGAAGTTATTATGACAGACAATCTTGATGAGGCTCTTCCCGGTGCGGATTTTGTTGTTACCCAGATAAGAGTGGGAAAGCTTCCTTGCCGTTATCTTGATGAATCAATTCCCGTAAAGTACGGTCTCATCGGACAGGAAACCACAGGTATCGGCGGCTTCTTCAAGGCTCTTCGTACAATTCCCGTCATCGGCAATATCTGCAAGAAGATAGAAGAACTCTGTCCTGACGCATGGCTTATCAATTTTACAAATCCCTCCGGTATAATTACAGACTTTGTGCTTAACAACACAAATGTAAAGTGTATAGGTCTTTGCAATGTTCCCATTGATATGATTGATGATGTTAAGGAAGCAGTAGGTGAGGACGCTGAGGTTACCTATCTCGGTCTTAACCATTTAAGCTGGATAACATCGGTTATGAAGGACGGTAAGGATGTTCTTTATAACCTCTTTGATGAAGGCTTTGCTCCTAAGGTTATGGCTAATATTGTTGACGACGGCTTCGAGCCCGATTGCCTTCGTGCCTGCGGCGGATGGCCCTCATCATATCTTCAGTACTACTATAACCGTGAAGATAAGCTCAAGCATCTTAAGGAAGACAAAAAGAGCAGAGCACAGGTTTGTATGGATATTGAGGAGCAGCTTCTTAAAATGTATCAGGATGAAGAGCTTTGCATAAAGCCTGCTCTTCTTGACAAACGCGGCGGTCACAAGTATTCACTTGCCGCATGCTCACTTATTGACTCTATTGCTAACGACAAAAACGATGTTCATGTTGTAAATGTTCTCAATAACGGCACCCTTCCCTTTATGAAGGATGATGACGTTGTTGAGGTTGCCGCACGCATAGGTGCAGACGGTGCGAAGCCCGTACCTGTAAGACCTACATGGAACCGCCATATTGAAGGACTTATGACTGTTGTTAAAACCTATGAAAAGTATACGGTTGAAGCTGGTATGAACGGTGATGACCGTGCGGCATACAATGCACTTATGGTACATCCCCTTATCGGTGATTTCAAGAAGGCAAGGGATTGTTATGAAGAAATGAAGGATGCTCACAGAGAATTCCTTCCCCAGTTCCTCGGTAAATAAATTTTTCCGCCTGTCTGTGTGAAGCATTGCACGGACAGGTGTTTTTCGTAAAGGAGAAGAGATAATGAAGCATTATTCAATCAATACCAAGAAAACTCCCCAGAAAATAAGAACGCTTTTCACCGTAGGCAAGGGTCTTCCCTCGGATAACGTAACGAAGCTCTGCTTCGGTGCAGACGACGTGCTTTTTGCCGGTACGGATAAGGGGCTTTCATACTTCAAGGACGGTGAATTTTTCGTCGTTGACGGCATAAATGAAGAAATCACCGCACTTTTCACTGCTGACAAGGTGCTTTATGCAGGTTCTGCCGATGCCGTTTACACCGTGAAGGATTTCAGTGTTGTGAAAAAGCAGTCCTTCGGTGAAAGGGTGGTTGATATTTCCGTTGACGGCAATGCCGATATATGGCTCGGAACGGTTTCAACCTGCTATAAGCTCAAGGAGGGTGAATTCGTAAGATTCCAGACCTTTGATTTTGAAAGCACTGTCTGTATGACCGCCTTCGGTGACAGAGAGGTGTTTGCCGCCTGCCCCAAGGCACTTTTGGTGCTTCACGGCAAGCGTCCCAGATGGAGCACTCTTATGCCCTCAATGTGCAAGGCTCCCAAGGGTATCAGAACACTTACGGGTGACTCCCTCGGAAACGTATGGCTCGGCACTGACGACGGCGTTTATCTTTACGACGGCAGAAGTGAGTGGCTTACTCCCGACGATTTTGACTTTTTCCCGAAATGTGCTGTAAACAAAATTGTTTTCGGCACAGACGATACCTTCTATATCGCAACGGAAATCGGTCTTTACGTTGTTAACGGCTGGAAGACGAGATTCCTCGGAAAGGGCAGATATTTAGCCTCCGAAAGAGCTCTTGACGTTGCAGTAAAGAGTGACAATTCCGAATATTGGGTTGCAACCGACAAGGGGCTTTCAAGAATTGAATTAAAGCCCATGTCCCTTGCAGAAAAGGAAGAATATTTTAACGATAAGATGAAATATTTCACCCGTGAAAACTATCACGCAGGTGCTCAGGTAAGTGACATTTCAGTTCCTCTTGAGGAAAGCACGAATGAGATTTCCGATAACGACGGCTTATGGTCTGCTTTATATCTCGGTGCTCTTTGCTTCAAGTATAAGACTACGGGTGACGAGGCTGCAAGAATTCAGGCAGGAAAGACGATGAAGGCTATTCTAAAGCTTCAGAATCTTACTGGAATCAGCGGTTTCCCTGCACGTGCATACCGCCGTCCCGGTGAGCATCGCTTCGGCGACGGACATCACGAATGGCACAGAGTGACGGACGAAATCGGTGAGCTTGAGTGGAAGGGTGAAACCTCCTCAGACGAGCTTGTAGGTCACTATTTCGCGGCTGCCTACTATTCCGATATGCTGGCTTCCGACGAGGAAAAGGCAGAGATTGCTGAATCCATAAAGAGAGTAACCGACCACCTTATTGAAAACGGCTATACACTCTGTGACGTTGACGGTCTTCCCACAACCTGGGCTCATTTCGGCCCTCAGGAGCTTAACGACGAGGAGATGTGGTGCTGGGAAAAGGGCATCAACTCCCTTGAGCTTGTTGCATTTATGAGAATTACAGAGCATCTTACGGGTGAAAAGAAATACGGTGATATTGCTAAGGAGCTTATTTCAAAGCATCACTACGGAATGAATCTTCTTATGTATAAGCGTTACGACAGCTGGGCAAACCACATTGACGACCTTCTGGGAATTCTTTCTATTATGCCTCTTCTTGAGTATGAAAAGAACCCCGATATGAGAAGATATCTTATTCTTGCGCTCAGACGTCACTATAACTACGAAAGGATTGAGCATTATCCTCTTTACGCCTTCACGCTTGCTCTTCACACGGGCGGTCACACCAACATTGAGGAGTGCATTGAAACACTTGAGGATTACTCACTCGACCTTATGGACTACAAGACGGATCACACAATCCGTCCTGACGTTGAAATCAATTACGGCCCCGAGGAATACGGTGACGGACCTCAGGCACGCTGGGCTTTCCCTGCAGATGAAAGAGTGCTGGGATGTCTTTCATACGAAGCCTTCTGTATGAAGGGCGGTTATGACACAAGATATGTTGAGCCTTCCGAGTGGCTTCTTAATTATTGGATGGGTGTTTATTACGGATTTATTCAGTAAATCCTGATGCATAAATAAAAGAAAGGAGACTAATTATGGACGCTTTACTTGAAGCTTTGGAATCATTGACAGGCGGTCAGCTTGATTATATGGAAATAATCAATACTATTCTCAGTATTATTGAAAGCCTTGTTGCAAAATTCACAGGTGCATAAGTTGTTATTAATGTATAATTTTCTGCATTAAAAAACATCGTTGTGAAAATTCACAGCGATGTTTTTTTGTTATCTGAATGTTACCTCGGAAATACCGTCAATGTCAAAAGCCTTGAAGGTTTTGTCGTTGATTTTCTTATTTCTGTAGAAAATATCTTCAAAGGCTACGCTTATAGTGTTTTCTTTTCCGTTTGATGAAACCTTTGAGCTTTCACAGGCGGTATATTTTATATTTTTGAATGTAATATTCTCGCAATTAAAATTCTCAATATCCTCACCGAGAATCACAACGCCTATGGCTCTGCCGTCGTCGCGGAAGATTTCAATGTTTTCGAATTTTACGTTATTGATACTGCCGCCCTGCTCTTCAACAATAATTGCAAGGGAAGCGATTCTGTCCTCGTGCCAGGTTGCATCTCTGATAATAACTGCACTGTCCTTGAAGGTTACGTCGGAAATGGGGGAGTGAACCTCACCGCATATTCCGAAGCATCTTGCTTTTCCGCCCCATGCAACACAATCAGAGAAAACAATGTTTTTGCTTTCAATACCCTCTCTTCCGCCAAGTCCCTTTACATCAAAGAGGTCGTCGCCTGTTCTGCAGAAAGAATCCGTTACCGTAACATTTCTTGATGAGCATATTGCAAATGCATCGGCATTCAGTCTGTAGCCGAAAATATCAACTGCACAAATTTCAACATTTTCACAGTCGTAAGTAATAAAGGACCATTCGGGGCTGTTGAAAATTTTAAAGCCTGATGCTGTCACATTTGTTGCATTTGAGAAAACAACACCGCGTCTTTCTCGTCTGTCCAGTGCAGTGAGATCAATCGCACCGTTACCCGCAATAGTGAAATTATCGCAATTATAAACATTGACAAAGGGCATACGGGTAAGTCCGATGGAGTTTGATGCATATGCTTCAGGTTCAAAATAGAGATTTTCATCCTCTGAACTGTTTATGTCATACATATGCTGAGCTACCACATAAGTGCCTCTCTTGAGATAAATGGCCATATTGTCCTGTGTTATGTTTGCCCACGGAACCTCACCGTAGCCTTCGCAGACAATAACATTATTCTCACCAAGCTGTGCCTTCAGTTTTGCAATTTCTTCTTCGTCATCAAAGTTTTCTCTGACAAAAAGAGTATAAGCATAGTCCTGACCTGCGTTATTGAAAAGGAAGGTGTAAATGCCGAAGTCTGTGACCGTAGCAGTCATTTTATCGTTTTCCGTTATACATCTGACATTAAGGCTTTCGGGAAGACATATTGCATTCTTCATTCTGATACCGAGGGATGTAAGCTCAATATTGAAAGAAAAGCTTGTATCCTTTTCAATATAAACCTCTGAAAATGACTGTAAAAGACCTTTTTGTGTTTCACCGGAGAAAACGGTTGTTGCATAAACAGGGATTTTTGTGCCTGCAATTTCTGCGGTGTAATACGGGGAAATCATAACACCGAGATGGTCACGGTAGCCTGCGGCTTCAACATATTCCTCTCTGTCGGCATCTGCACGGGCAATATATTCCTCTACGGAAATGCCGGCAGCCTCAAAGGTTACAATCTCAGACGGATATTCAAGAAAATCGAAATTGAGATTTTCCGAATTCTCACCGAGAGAAGCGGGTGAGAACAGATTTGTCATAAAAATTGTAACAGCTGTTATAAAGGTAAAAAGTCCTCTGAAAATATCAAGCATATTTTATCCTTCTTTTACTGTGATTTCACCCGTAACTACGGTTTTTACTGTACGGTTTCCGTTTTCATCTGTTGTAATACTGACAGTTATATCACCCCAACGGGTTGTTATTGTACCTTTGACATTCTTAAGATCGGGGATATTTGCAGGGGATACTGTAATCTCTTTGTATCCTGCATTATCATTTACGCGGTTTATACCTAAAATGCCTGAGAAGAAGTATTCAATAACTGCACCGAACATAGGATGACAGCGTGAATCACAACCGTCCCAGTTTTCCCAGAGCGTTGTGGCACCGTGCTTTTTCATATTATAGAATGACGTTATTTCCTTATTTATGAGCATCTTATATGCAATATCGCCTCTGCCGAAGCTGAACAGCATTCTTATAACAAGATCAGTGCCGAAAATTCCTGTGTCAAAGGTAAGAAGCTTTTCGTATTTATCAATGAAATTAACCTTTGTTATTTCATCACCGAGTCCCAGATCAAGAGCGAATGCATCTGCACCCTGTGTTCCCTCGCAGAAGCTGTGTGTTTCTTCGTTGTAAAAATGCTTTATAAGTGCATTCCTGCTGTTTCGGGCAAGAGTTTTATAAACATTGATGTCTTCTGTTTGCCCCAGAATTTCAGCAGTTTCAGCTGTCATATCGGCACACTTTGCGAGGAAATAGGTGTTTACAAAGGCTTCGGGAATAGTAACCTTGTTTCCGAGGGGACACCAGTCACCGAGACACCAGCCGCCTTTTTCTTCACTTGTGACAATTCCGTCTTCGCAGTGGTTTACCATATACTTAAGGTAAGCCTTCATAGAGTCATAGGACTCCTCAAGAACGGATATGTCATCATAGAACTTATAATAACGGTAGGGCACGATTACTGCCGCACCGCCCCAGCCTCCGGGGCCGCCTCCGCCTCCGTAGAAGGGAGCCGTATGCTGAACATGACCGCCGACCTTGTCCTGACAGTCTCTTATATCAGCCATCCATTTTTTATACATCTGCCGTGCATCAAAAACACTCATTACTGCACCGCAGGTAAGCTGTCCGTCTCCTGTATAGCCCAGTCTTTCTCTGTGCGGACAGTCCGAGGGTATACAGCCGTGAACATTTGCATTCTGAGTTCTGACATATGCATCAAAAATCCACTGCAGTGTTTCGTTGTCACATTCAAACTCTGAGGTCTTCTTCAGATCCGTCTGGATAACTCTGTATTCTGTTATATGGCATATGCCCGTAACCTCAATATATCTTGCGGCGTGCCATGTGAAATGAGGATGAAAATTGTGACCCCTTGCACGCATATCATAAATAAACTGATCTCTTTGCATACGGGAGGTTCCGCCTGTATAGTGGAACTGCAGACTTCCGTCTTCGTTTAATTCATCTGCATAGCGAAGAACAGCTCTTTCGTTGTTTCTTGCATGCTCTTCAAATTGAAGCACCGCATAGCCTGCTGCCAATTCGCCGATATCATAAATTTTCATATCGCCGAATTCATAAATAACTTTGGGAATTATTGTCCGTATAATCTTATCAGAGGGGAAGAAGCATTCCTTCAACACCGTATCGGGAACATTTCTGACTTTTGAATTCTGCCAATCGGAATCGTCAAAATCAGCCGTTTTCCAGCCTTCAGGATAAAGACGGGCATCGTGATATTCACCGTAGTAAAGGCTCGTTTCAAGAATATAGCTTTTTCTGAATTTTGTGTTTTCGGAAGAAGAATGTATATACGAAACATTTCCGTTTTTGTCTTCAAGACAAATTGTGAATACAAGGGTATTGTCTCCCCAATAAGGCATACCCTCATTGGGACTTTCGTGCTGACCGTACCAGCCTGCACCGATATGTGCCGCGAGGACATTTCTTCCTTCCTTGAGAGAAGCTGTAATATTATAGGTGTAGTAATATATTCTGTGGGAAAGAGTGTCATATATAGGCATATGTATACCTGACAGATCACGCTTTTCATAATCTGTCATAGCCGGAATAAAATGCTCATCGGAAACTC
>JAZNRX010000096.1:0-8220 GCA_045590915.1 Acutalibacteraceae bacterium
TATATTTATCCTCTCTGCCGTAGGCTGATGCGGCGATATAGGCCTTACATCCTTTTTCCGCAACAAGCTTTACTGCATCTGCTTCGTCCATGGACGAACCGACACAGACTGCACCGTTGTGTTTAACCATAACTGCATCGCGGTGCTTCATTTTCTTAACAATCTTCTTTGCTGTCTTCAGACGGTTGTTGGGATTATATTCACCGTTTTTAAGGGAAATTCCCACAATCTGTGCGAAGTCATCAAGGAAAGGCTTGACTGTAATTCCTGTTTTGGATACCTCAAGAGTTGCAGTTTCCTTGGAATGTGTGATTGCATTTACATCTTTTCTCTTTTTGTAAATTGCCGCGTGAAGCTCTGTGGTTTCGGGATATTCAGCTTCCTTGTCGAGAGGCTTGCCTGTTGCAAGATCAATCATGATTGCATCTCCGCCCTCTGCGGGAGTCATTTCGAATACACCGTAAAGTCTTTCTGAATTATAAGCACGGAGCTCTTCAGTTGTTGTTTCTGTTATAAGATTTCCTGCTATATACTCGCAAAGCGATTCAAACGTATCAATTGTTCTGCCTGTAAGTTCTCTGTATCTTTCGAGGAACATTTCCTTGCAGACCTTTTCAAGTTCATTTGCAACAAGGAAAGCGTTGTCAAGGTCAGTTCCCATGCAAACTGCACCGTGGTGCTTCATAAGAATTGCCTTTGAGGAGGAACGCTGAACTGCAGCTGTGACACCCTCCTTAAGAGTTTTTGTTCCGGGAAGACCGTATGCGGCAAGAGGAACGTGCTTTCCGATGATTTTTGCACTTTCACCTTCAAGATGGTTTATGTCATAACCCTTGAGTCCTGCAACGGAAGCCATTGTCTGATGGGTGTGAATTACGAAATTCACATCAGGACGAAGCCTGTAGCAAGCGGCATGAACACCCTTTTCGGATGAGGGCTTAATGTCGCCCTCATACGAAAGGTCGGAAATTTTAACAAGAACAATATCATCGGGAGTAAGACCGAGATAATCTCTTCCGCTGGGAGTAATTGCAAATGTTTCTTCGTCAATTCTGCAGCTTACATTACCCCATGTGCGCTGTATAAGTCCCTTTTCACAAAGAAGCTTTCCGGCTTTGATTACGTCGAGTTTAGCCTGCATTATATCCATGGGCTTTCACCTCTGAAAAATTATTTGGTTAGTCGTTTTCTTTTACTGCGATATTTTCGAATACACGGTCAAAGCGTGAGAGTGCATCGTCAATGTCAGCTTCTGTATAAGCGGCACTTGTGTAAAGACGGCTGCCTGCAAGAGTTACGAGACCTTCTGCCATATAAGCCGCACCCATATGTGTCATTTCCTTCTTTCTGATGTCTGTCTGCTTGAGAACTGAAGGAATTGTCCAAGGCTTGTTCCAGTTGATTGAGAACTGAAGTGTGCCGACTGTTTCAAGATGGCAGATAGAGCCCTGATTGAAAGCTACGAAGGGAAGATGACGTCTTTCAATGATTTCCTGAAGACCCTTTGTAATTCTGTCACCAAGCTCACCGGCTCTCTGACATGCATTTGTTCTGTCCATTTCTTCAAGTGTGAAGTAACCTGCAGCACAGGAAAGGGGATTTGCGGAAAGTGTACCGCCGCAGAAAGCCTTTTTAACCTTAACGGCACCGTCAAGACCTGCTCCGAGGTATTTCATATATTCTCTCTTGCCGCCGACACCGCCTGCTCCGGGATATCCGCCGGCAATAACCTTTCCGAAAATTGTAAGGTCGGGAGAGCATCCGAAATAGCCCTGAGCACCTGCCATACCTACACGGAAGCCTGTAACAACCTCATCAAATACAAGAAGAGCACCGTACTTACGGCAAAGTCTTTCAACGCCCTTGCAGAAATCCTTATCAACGGGACGTGAACCGCTTTCGGGACCGAGGGCCTCAAGATAAACAGCTGCAGTGCCGCCTCTGAGAAGGTTCTTTCTGAGTACTCTTTCAAGAGAATCAAGGTCTCCGGGGAAGAATTCCTGAGTATCTCTCATAATTCTTCCGGGAACGCCGTTTGCCTGTGTAGCCTTTGTTCCGGGAATACGGATACCGTAACCGAGCTGATCAGACCAACCGTGGTAAGCACCGCCCATTTTTACGATATTTTTGTTCTTTGTTGCAAGTCTTGCAATACGTGCGGCAAGCATACATGCTTCTGTACCGGACTGAAGCATACGGAACATTTCAACTGTTTCCATGCTGTCGGAGATTTTCTTTGCAAGCTTATATTCAAATTCGTGGAAAAGACCTGTTGAAGGACCGCATGTGTTAAGAAGGTCAATAACCTGCTCACGTACACATTCGGGGTTTGAGCCGAGAACTGTGGGGCCGCCTGCCTGAAGGAAATCGTAATATTCGTTTCCGTCAATGTCATAAAGCTTACAGCCTGATGCGGCAGTGAAAACAAGGGGGAAGGGATAGTTGAAGGCAAGGTTATGCTGAACACCGCCGGGGATAATCTTCTTTGCATCTTCAATCATAGCCTTTGATTTGGAGCATTTCTTTTCGAAGTATTCTTCCTCATACTTTGCGAGTGCTTCGGGTGTGATTGTGTAAACAGGTTTTTTGATGAGCTCATCCAACTGCTTGTTGACTGCAGCAGCATCGGGGTACTGTGAGATTGAAAAACGGGTATCCATAAAAGTCCATTCCTTTCATTTATTACTAAAATAAATTTTAACACAATAAATAGTACCACAAAAGAAAGATAAATTCAAGTACAATAAATCCGTAATATGTATTATTTTATCTGGCAGATGTGCCGAGTATGTTTTTGTGAGTGATTTCAAAGCTTTTTCCTTTAACCTCAAGAACACCGTATTCTCCGTTTGCAACGCTTCCCGGATTGAAAAAACACATTCCGTCAAAAAATTCCTTGTGTGCACGGTGGGTGTGACCGTACAGAACAAGCTGACATTCATATTCCTTTGCCGCATACATAAGGCTTACAAGTGTGGTCTTGACATTGTATGCATCGCCGTGGCAGGCAAAGAATTTAAGCTCATCGAAAAATGAAATGAAGCGTTTCGGACTGTCACCGTAATAGTCGCAATTTCCCTTGAGCTGATAAACAGGCTTGCCGTCAGTGTATCTGCTTATGTATTTCATATCTGATGCTCCGTCACCCAGATGTATAACCGCAGAAAAACTATTTTCAGCTTCAAAGACAGCTTCAAGATTGGATGTGTATGAATGTGAGTCGGAAACTATAATTACTTTCATAAATTAATAAATCACACCTTTCGGGCATATATTTTTGTATATCGGTTTTACCGTAATGAACGGAGGTTATCTATGAAGCAAAATGAATTTGATGCATTGTTCGAAGCCGCAAAAAGCGGGAACAGGGAGAAAATGGAAAGAGTCGGAAATCTTGCGGCGGCATCCTTGGACGATGAACAAAAACGGACGATAGAAAAAGCCTTGTCCGATCCCGACTATCTGAAAAAGCTTTTGTCTTCACAAAAGGCTCAGGACATAATCAAAAAAATTCAGGGGGACAGATGATAATGGATATTTCGTCACTTTTGTCCTCTCTTTCTTCGGAGGATATAGAAAAGCTGAAAAATACCGCGGCACAGTTTTTCGGGGAAAAAAATGAAGAACAGAGAAAGCCTGAGCAACGAAGCAGTGCAGAGATTGATATGCCCTTTGATCCGAAGCTTCTGACAGGAGTTGCAAAATTTTCAAAAATGATGAATGAGAATGATGAAAAAAGTGCATTCATTATGGCATTGAAGCCGCTTCTGAGCGAAGGCAGAAGAAAAAAAGCCGATGATGCCGTAATGATGCTGAAGTTTATGAGAATTATAAATGCGATGCAGGAGAACGGAAAATGAGTGATTATTCCTATCAGGATATGCTTCGTATGCAAAGCGATGCAAAAAAACGGGTACTTGAAATGCAGAAACGCTCTCGCAGTGCGGCTGAAAGCTTCAACGGCAGACAGAGTTCTGTAAAGTCTAAAGAAGAAGCAGCCGAAGAGGAGCTTCCGAGAGTTCCGAAGGCTATAAGCTATCCCGCAGAGCTTCATTCACATATGAATACCGCAAAGCCTGTACATCATACAGGCAGGCTTAATATCCCTGACATCAGAAAAGCACTTACAGGTGCTTTCGGTTCTTTGAGTGATGATGATTATGAAAAAATGTTTATTCTGGCACTGTGTCTTTTGCTGTCCAAGGAAAAAAAAGATGACTCACTCATTTTTTCCTTAATGTACCTTCTTACATAATTATACAGCCGATAAGCCTTTATGGCAAGGCTGTTTGTGAAAAAGAATATGTTTTGTTTGTACAAAGTGAATAAATGCAGAGGATAAAATTTGTTGAATAAAATGACACAATTTTGTAGATTTGTTTGAATTAGTTAATAAATTTGCAACAATTATATGATATTATCTTAACAAATCAACAGAATTGTCGGGAAAGAGAGTGTGCAGCTATGTTTGAAGTTGTAATCAATTTTTTTATGCAGCTCCTTGATCTTTTCAAGCAGCTTGCTTCATTATTCAGCTCAGATGAAAACTCTGCAGAATAACAGCGTAAGGAAATGAACAAAAAGTGTTAAAACCGTCCGTAATTTTTCGGACGGTTCTTTTTTCGGGCATTTTCAATAATTTTTTGTTGACTTTGAAAAGCCATTTTGTTAAAATATGATGTGTATAATATTAAATGGGGACACCCATCAAATTGGAGGAATGAGTTTTGACAGATGCAAGAACACTGGCGTACATAAATATGTACGGCATTCTCGGAACACTTGAAAATCTTTGTGAACTCGATGAAAATGCAAGAGCACTTCTCACAAACAAGAAGCCCATATCAATCGGCTTTGAAGTTAAGGACGGCCCTGCTGCAACAATCACATTCAAAAACGGATATTGCCGTATGGAAGACGGTTGCCGTTCAGACTGCACCATAAAGCTTCCTTTTTCATCCTGTGAAAAATTCAACGGAATGATTGACGGAACCGTAACACCCATTCCCAGCAAGGGCTTTACTCATATCGGTTTTCTTCTCAAATCCTTTACCGCTCTTACTGATCTGCTCACAAAGTATATGCGTCCCGATCCCGAGGATCTCAAGGACGAAAAGTTCTTTGAAATAAGCACCTGCCTTATGTTCTATACAATTACCGTGGCACTTGCTCAGATAGGCAATCAGGATGCAATCGGCAAGTTCAGCGCGGATCACATCGTTGACGGTGATATTCTTATGAGTATTGCAGGCGGTCCCAAGGCAACACTCAGAGTAAAAAACCATCATATCGTTACAATCAAGAAGGATATGGGCAATCCCAGAGCTCTTATGGAGTTCCAGGGCATCAAGCTTGCACGAGATCTTTTTGACGGAAACGTAAACTCCATTGCCTGTATCGGTGAAGGTACAATCGTTATGGGCGGTATGATCTCAATGATAGACAATGTCAACAGAATTCTTGACAGAGTTGCACTCTATCTTGCATAAGGGAGGAATAAATTATGGCAACTAAAATCAATACATACACAAAAAGCCGTGAGTGGTTTGACAGAGCCACAAAGGTAGTTCCTTCGGGCGTTTACGGACATCTGGGCCCCGCAGAAGGAAACTTTATGCCTGTTACATCATTCCCTCTTATGGGAGACAGAGCACAGGGCTCATACTTCTGGGATGTTGACGGAAACAGATTTATTGACTATATGTGTGCATACGGTCCCAATGTTCTCGGTTATAATGATCCCGATGTTGATGCCGCCGCAATAGAGCAGCTTAAAAAGGGTAACTGTATGACTTCACCTTCATACAAGATGGTTGAGTTTGCAGAGCTTCTTGTTGATACCGTTGCATCGGCTGATTGGGCATTCTTTGCAAAGAACGGAAATGACGTTACTACTGCGGCAATTATGACTGCACGTGCTGCAACTCACCGTAAGAAGATCGTTTTCATAAACGGCTATTATCACGGTGTTTCCCCTTGGACACAGAAAATTGACTATCCCGGTATCATCCCCGAGGATGTTGCAAATAACCTCTATATTGACTGGAATGATTTTGATCAGCTTCAGAAGGTGTTTGATGACAATAAGGGTGAAATCGCAGCATTTATTTCCACACCCTATATGCACGGCAACTATCTTGATAACAGCCTTCCCGCAGATGGCTATTGGAAGAAGGTCAGAGAGCTTTGCACCGCTAACGGCACGGTGCTTATTGTAGACGATGTACGTTGCGGCTTCAGACTTGACCTTGCCGGCAGTGACCATTTCTACGGTTTTGAAGCAGACCTTATCTGCTTCTGTAAGGCACTTGCAAACGGTTATAACGTATCAGCTCTTTGCGGAAAGGATTTCCTTAAGAATTCCGTAAGTTCACTTTCATACACAGGCTCATATTGGCTCAGTGCAATGCCCTTTGCCGCAGGTATAGCCTGTATCGAGAAAATGAAGAAGCTTGATACTCCCAAGATGTTCCGTGAGCTTGGTCTCAAGCTTACTGATGGTCTTAAGGAGGTTGCAACCGCTAACGGCTTCAATATGGTTGTTTCCGGTGAACCCTCACTCTTCTATTTAAGACTTGCGGATGACGATTCTCTCTTTATCCATCAGGATTGGATTCAGGAATGTGTCAAGAGAGGCATCTTCTTTGCAGGACATCACAACCATTTCATAAATGCTTCTCTCACTGAGGAAGATATCAAGTTTACTCTTGATGTTGCAGACGAAGCATTCAAAGCAATCAGAAAAAAATATTAATCGGGACACCGCATTTTACGGTACCGTATATTTAAGGAGGAAAAACTTATGCCTTTAACCAAACAAGAGTGGCTTAATCTTGAAAAAAAGGCCAATGATCTCCGTAACCTTACCCTTGATACAACATATTGGGCAGGTTCGGCACATATCGGCGGCGGTCTCAGCGTAATTGATATTATGACAGTACTTTATCATAAGTACATGAATATCAAGGTTGATGATCCCGATTGGGCAGACAGAGACAGATTTATTCTTTCCAAGGGACACGCAGGTGTTTCCTATGCCGCAACTCTTTGCGATTACGGCTTCAACGATGTTGAAATGCTCAAGACCTTTAACCTTTCCGGCTCAAAGATGGGTATGCATCTTGACTCCAACAAGGTTGTCGGTGTTGATGCTTCAACAGGCTCACTCGGTCACGGTATGTCCCTTGCAGTAGGTATGGCTCTTGCCGCTCGTCTTCAGGGCAAGGACTATAAGACCTTCGTTGTTCTCGGTGACGGTGAATGTGATGAAGGCTCCAACTGGGAAGCAGCAATGAGTGCCGTTCATTACAAGGTAACAAATATGATAAGCTTCGTTGACCGTAACAAGTGTATGATCGACGGCAGAACAGAAGATGTTATGAATCTTGAGCCCTTCTGTGCAAAGTGGGAAGCCTTCGGATTTATCGTTAAGGAAATTGACGGTAACAACATCAAGGAGCTTTGCGAGGCTATTGATTTTGCTTATGAAAACAAGACAGACAAGCCCGTTATGATCGTTGCAAATACTCTTAAGGGCTGCGGTATTGACTTTATTGAAGATGATTATCTCTGGCATTACGGTGCATTTGATGATGAAAAGTATGAAAGAGGCAAGAAGGCTCTTGAAGCATCATATCAGAAGAGAATCGCAAGAGTAGAAAAGGAGGCTAAATAAGTATGGCAGGCGGAATGACTTATACAGCTGTTGACTCTACATCACTTTCAACTGCTGAAATTTACGGTAAGGCTCTCGTTGAACTGGGACGCGAACATCCCGAGGTTGTAGCTCTTACTGCGGACCTTGCAAAGTCCACAAAAATCGGTGATTTCCAGAAGGAATTTCCCGACAGATTTTTCAATGTAGGTATTGCCGAACAGAATCTTTTCGGTGTTGCTGCAGGTATGGCAAAGGCCGGTCTTGTACCCTTCCTTTCAACCTTCTCACAGTTTGCATCTCTGCGTGCAGCTGATCAGCTTTCAACAGACCTTTGCTATCAGAACATAAATGCAAAGGTTATAGCTACTCATTCCGGTACTTCTTTCGGTCAGGCAGGTTCAACTCACCATGCTATCACTGACCTTGCTGTTACCCGTGCAATGCCTAACCTTACCGTTATCTGCCCCGCAGACGGTGTTGAAACATATAATGCTGTTATGGCAGCTTATGAAACTCCCGGTCCGTTCTATATCAGAATCAACCGTGGTTTTGACAGAGTTCTT
>JAZNRX010000097.1:0-2286 GCA_045590915.1 Acutalibacteraceae bacterium
ACTATTCACTATTCACTCTTACTTTTTACTTATCATAATTCAGCAGTCTGCGACTGCTGAATTATGATTTATTGGTTGTTTCTATTACGTCTGCAGTTACTTCGCTCTGGCGCTTGCGGTTTATTTCTGTTTCAAGCTTCATACAATAAGCCGTTGCGGTGTCTGAGGCGGAACGCATTGTTGTGAGGGTTGCCGCCTGTGCGCCGAGAGCTGTCTGCAGGATTATACTGTGTATTCTGTTGAAAATAATTATATCGGCAATATTTCCTAAAACCGTTTCTTTGTCGGGGAAAAATTCGGCTTCATTTTCTTTTTTTTCACCGCCGCCGGTGTTTTCTTCGAAAAGAAGAACGGTTTCGGGAAGCTGCTTCATTATGTTTCTGAATTTCGGGTAGATTATATGAATACGGGAAATTTTACCCGCTTCCCTCATGGACAGGATTTCATCAAGAAATGCTCTGCTTTCCTCATGTGAGGGAATATCCGAAAATTCAAATGCCTTTTCATAGGGGATTTTCTTTTCCGTAAAAAATGTTATCGCCTTTTTTCCGCAGGGGAAGAAAAGTGCGTTTTCGGGGAAATTTTCCTTTTCCTTCTGAAAATAACCGAATATTTCCGTATTGAAGCCGCCGCACATACCCTTTGCCGATGCCATAACAAAAACGGCTTCGGGGGCAGTGCTTTGCGACTTGGGAAAAAGCCCGTTGATTTCCTGCGCATATTCTTCATAAAGAGCCTCACAGGAGCGGGAAAAATGAAGATTTTCCGAATAAATGCGGTTAAGCTTTGAGAATTTTACCGAGGACACGGTCTTCATAGCCTTGGTAAGCTTAACTGTTGACTGTATGCTTTTAAGCTTTTTTCTGAGTTCCTGTAAAGTAGCCATAATCAGATACCTGCCGTATATTCGCTGACGGCTGCCTTTACCTGTGCTTTTATTTCATCGGACATTTTTGCTCCGTCCTTCAAAACGGCACAAAGCTCTTTTTTCTCGTTTTCAATAAAGGCGAAAAGACCGTTCTGATATGTGCTGTCCTCAAGGTCGTTTTCTCCGGTGAGATTTTCACTGACTGCAAAGAGAATAAGTGCCTGCTTCCAATTATCCATAGGAGAATATCTGCCCTGCTTGAGTGTTGCGGTCAGTTTTTTGCCCGAAGCGAGAGTTTTCTTTGTGACCTCGTCAATATCTGTACCGAACTGAGTGAAATCCTGAAGTTCTCTGTAGCTTGCAAGCTGAGTGCGAAGAGAAGCACTGACCTGCTTCATAAGCTTACTCTGAGCGGAGCCGCCCACACGGGAAACGGAAAGTCCTACGTTTACTGCAGGACGCTGACCTTCGTGGAAAAGCTCACCGTCAAGGAAAATCTGTCCGTCTGTAATTGAAATTACATTTGTGGGAATATATGCGGAAATGTCACCCGCCAGTGTTTCTATAATGGGAAGTGCGGTAATTGAGCCGCCGCCAAGCTCCTCGGAAAGATGAGCCGAGCGTTCAAGAAGACGGGAGTGAAGATAGAATATATCTCCGGGGAAGGCCTCTCGTCCTGACGGTCTGTGAAGAAGCAGTGAAAGCTCTCTGTACGCCACGGCGTGCTTTGAAAGATCATCGTAAACTATAAGAGCATCCCTGCCCTCATACATAAAGTGTTCGGCAACGGCAGTGCCTGAAAAGGGGGCAATATACTGAAGTGCCGCCGATTCCGATGCTGAGGCGGATACGATAACGGTATATTCCATAGCATCGTGCTTTTCGAGGGTTTCTCTGATTTCTGAAATCAGGGATTCCTTCTGTCCTATGGCAACATAGATGCATACGGTATTTTTACCCTTCTGATTAAGAATTGTATCAATGGCAATAGCCGTTTTGCCTGTCTGTCTGTCTCCGATTATAAGCTCTCTCTGACCTTTTCCTATTGGCACCATAGCATCAATGGCTTTAATACCTGTGAAAAGAGGAGAGTTTACGGGTGCACGGTCGAGAATTGCGGGAGCCGATACTTCAATGGGGCGTTTTTTTGTTACCTCAAGATAGCCGTTACCGTCAATGGGATTGCCTCTGGGATCAATAACCCTGCCCAGAAGTGAATCACCTACGGGAACAGATGCAATTCTGCCTACTCGGCGGACCTTACTGCCGCTTTCTATGTGCTCGAATTCACCGAAAATAACACAGCCTATCTTATCCGACTGAATATCAAGCACCATTCCTCTGTCACCGCATTCAAATTCAACAACCTCACCGTACATAATATCCGCAAGACCGTCCATCCAGCAGATACCGTCGGA
>JAZNRX010000098.1:0-8796 GCA_045590915.1 Acutalibacteraceae bacterium
CATGGCTACGATCCGACTTGAAGCACACCGAAAACCATAGTCAGTGCAAGCAAAAGACTTAAAATTTTCTTTTTCATAATTTTTCTCCTTTGCGAATATTGGTATAAAAAAATATATTCATACACATTAAATTGTAAATCAAACGTAAATTTATAACCACCTACATTTGTAGGGGGTGTTTTGTAGAATATAGCCTCACTATTTTGGTAACAATCACATACAAAATGCCGTAAGGATTTTCATCCCTATGGCACTTTATTTTTATCAAGATAAAAGCTTGGTGTTATTCAACGGGTGAAATACTGTTCAGAAGCTTCTCTAAAATCGGTTCAACACCGTCTGCTGACCAACTATAGCCTTCATCTGCCATAAGCTGACCGGAAAGCATGAGTGCTTTTCTGTCAGATACAGGATATTCAAAATAAAAATATGCAAAATGGGGAAGTTCTGCAATACGGCGTTGGTGTATAAAGCCTGCTTCACTTATAAGCTCCGCTTCCTTACAGGAAAAGCTGACCATAGGCTTCATATCAAGACATTCTGCCCCTTCTTCAAAGGAAATAAGCATGCCCTTATCCTTGTTTTCCATAAACAGAACTTTCTTTCCCACGGGACCGTCAAAATTGTAAGTAAAGCCCTGCAGAGACTTTATTGTAAAGATATCAAAAAGTCGATAATTTTCCGTTATAGTAAACACTACCTTTCAGTTTGTAAGCATACATTTTTTCAGTTTATTGCAGAAAGGTAAAGTGAACTGTCCTCACCGCTCATATTTACTGAAAATGCCTTTTCCGTGCCGTCGGTATCAACATAGGCAATACCGTATGCGGGAATGGTACCGTCAGCGGTAAGATGCACGGAGAGACTAAAATCGGGGCCGATTTCTTCTACGGCATAAAGCTCTTCCCTGTCAAAGGTGATATTACCGTTTTCGTCGGCGTCAAGGAAGGTAAGACCAAGCACCTTTACATCGGTTATTCTTACGTCACTTCTGAATACTGCATAGAATGCATATTCATCGGCTGAAGCGTTGAATACCGTACCGGGTTCACCTGCAATATCATCAACCTGTTCTACGGTGATAGTTGCTGTTTTTACCGCTTCGGTAGTTTCCTCTGAAGTTCCTTCTTCAGCAGTGGTTTCCTCCGTAGTCAGCTGTGCAACCGTTGTTTCTTCATCAGGAGCAGTTGTTGCTTCTGTATTTCCGCCGCAGGCAGAAAAAACAAGCACAAGGGCAAAAACTGATAAAAGTGCAATAATTTTCATTTTCATAGTAACACACTCCTTTTTTACATAATAAAATATCGCAAAAAAAATAACACCCTACAAATATAGGGTGTCATAAAAATATTACTGATTTATAACAAGTCCGCTTTCTCTTGCCTTTACTGCAAGCTCGGTGCGGCTTCTGAAGCCTGTTTTATCAAGCATACTCTGAATATAGTCTCTTACGGTATATTGCGACATATTCAGGCGGTCAGCAATCTCCTTGTTGGTATCACCAGTTATAAGCTCACGGAAAACGTCAAGCTCACGGTCGGTGAATTCTATGCTTAAGGCACAGCCCATTTTAAGGGTGGGAGTCATTTCGGGATATACGTGCTCCCCTGCAACCGTTCTGTCCATAATGCTTAAAAGCTCACTTTCAACGGGAGATTTATACCAGAAGCTGTCAACGCCTATGCTTTTTGCTCTTTCAATGAAGCTGATTTCCGGCTGACTTGTGATTATTATAATTTTAATTTCGGGGTAAGCCGCCTTGATTTTTTCTGCTGCATCAAGTCCTGATGCATTCATATAGGTACACACGTCCATTAAAATAAGATCACACATACCCTTGCTGCAGAAAAGCTCTGCCATTGAGGCACTTTCCACGGTTGCCGCAACCTTATAGATTTTACTATCCTGAAGAAACATTTCAAGAAGCTTGCTCGCCATACGGTCGTCTTCAACTATGAGAACTTTAATCATAAAAATCTTCCTTTTATTTAGGTAATGTTATTGTAAGAGTAAATTCGGGGCTTGTGGTAACGGACATTCTCCCGCCTGCCTGCTCGGTCTTTTTTCTTATAGAGGAAAGACCTACGCCCTCACTGATTTCACCGGAAATATTTTCAATGGAATTGGAAAATGAGGCGGAATAACTGAAAAGGTCACTGTAGAATTTTACTGTAAACAGCTTTGCATCGGCGTGGCGCACCGCATTGGTAAGTGCTTCGGCAGTAGCCTCAATAAAGAGCTTTCGCACCCTTTCCTTTTCGGGAATTTCACCTGTCATATTGATAGTAATGCCCACAGCCTCTGCAGCTGAAAACAGACTTTTAAGAGTATGGTACTCTGCCGCAGTATCATTTTCAACACCAAGCGCCGTTATATTTCTTTTCCATATATTTATAATTTCATCGGAATTACCGTCGTTATTCTGCAGATAAAGACGTGTGACAAGAAGTGCCTTTCCGAGCTCGCCGTGAATACGGTATTTCGTTTCAAGCCTTTCACGGGATTTTGTGAGTTCATCCACATTTTTGCCGTATTGCTGCAGTCTTTCGTTCATATCCTGAAGCCCGCTGTTGGAAATTTTAAGCTCCTCGGTTACCCGGTACAAATCCGTAGCATCAGCAGCAGTTATCTCGTACATTGAGTTCATTTCCTTGACCGAAAATGACCACACGCTTAAATCGGGCAATCTGACAAGAATATTTTCATCAGCGGACACAATCTCAACTCCGGGCTGAAAGCTTCCGTTTTTAAGAGAAGCAATAAACTCAAGAGCATTGTTCACTTCTTTTCCCGTTATAATTCTTCCAAGCTCATCCATCTTGTGATTGATAAGCTTTATCATTCCGTTTTTATAGGAAAAGCAGATACCCGTTTTAAGCTTATCCACGCTTTCCTTGACAGAGAAGGGTGAAATTCCCTTTCGCATTCTTCTGTAATAAAATGCGAAAATAATAAGCATTACAGCAAACAGTCCCACGCTTGCCGAAATCACACAGTAAGCAGGAAGTTCAATAACGGTATCGTAAAACGGATTACCGACAATGGGTATATCGTTTCTTTCAACCACAAGAAAAGCGGATAAGGGCAAAAGCAGAATGAATGCACCCATACCGCAAAGAGGCGTTAAAACTTTGGCAAAAAGCGGCTTCTGTGAAAAGCCCCAGAAGGACAGACAAACCGATGAGCAAAGGGTTACGAAAAGCATTGTAAGGAAAAATGCTCTTACGTAGGTATGAAGCTCTATAAAAGGAATCATATCACGTTTCCTCCTTTTTCACAAGCACGTCAATAACGATGTCCCCGTCACTGCAGTCAATTCGGGTAAGCGTGCCGTTAAGAACAGTGCTTTCTGTATCAACAGAAATATCCGAATGCTCTGCACCTATCATCATACGAAGAGCTATCCCGCTATCGGCAGGTGAAATTTTCACAAGCACTGCCTGAATTTCATCAGTAAGCTTTTCCGTAAAATATTCAAACACATCGTAAAGCTTCAGAGCAGAAGCAACGCTTATCTTCTCGGGAAGCGAAAACACAAAGGACGTATCAATGCCGAGAAGCTGAAGATTGCTTAAGGATTCGTTTATACAGAGTTCTATTTCCCTTGACCTGATGTTCTGTCTGTCCTCGGAAATGATGAAGAGATTTCCGCGTCTTTTTATGTAAGCACCGATAACAGAAAGACGGGAAAGAAGCATTTTTCTGTTCTCTTTATCTGCAGATGCCTGAGCAATAATCTCCTTCGCCTTTTCAAGCTGAGGGGAAATTTCAAAAATAAGACGGCTGAAAAGTCTGCTTTGCTCCTCAGTCTTTGCCTGATTTTCCTTTAATTCAAGCTCCGCCTGCAAAAGGAAATTATTTTCACTGAGCTGAGTCTGCGTTTCCTGCAGAGTTTCAATAAGCTCACTTATATACTTTATGTCATCCTGCCAGTAAATATAGCCTCCGGTAATTGTGTCGCAATTAAGAATATAATCACCGAGATTCTGAGGAGAGCCTACGGCATTTCTCATAACGTCCTTTGTAAAATCCTCTGCCTGCGAAGAACGAAGCACGGAATTGAAATTACTGTCAACAATCTGTGCAGTAACGCTTGAAATCTCAAAAAGCTTCCTGTAGTTAGTATTTGTTCTGATAAGTCCGCTCTGAATCGCACTTTCGAGAAGAAGGATTATAAGCGTACAATCAACTGCCGTAAGATCAGCATCTATAACTCCCAGTGCATAAATAAGCCAGAAAACAACGGCTCCGCCAAAAATGATGATATGCATCTTCTGAAAGGAACGACTGCCCGGCACACGGCTCTTGAGAAACAGCTTCAATCCGAAATAGAAGCCGAGCACAGTAAACCAGCCTGCAGGAATAAAGAAAAGAACATTATGTGTGTAGCTGTCGTTGAAATAATAGATTCCGTCGGGGAAATCAAAAACAAGTCTGTGCCAATCGTTTGTGAAAACAAGTAAAATCACCGCCGCCGCAGGGATAAAAAACAGCTTGTATTTTGAAGGCAACGTATAATTATCGGGCTTCCCGATGTGCATTGTAATGAAAACACCCAGAAGCGGAATCAGAATCATAGGAATATAAAAGGCATACCATAGATATCTTGTGAGGGTGTCCGTTGTGTAAATAAACTCCCATTTGCAGGTTCTCACAACAAGCCATGCTACCATAAGAACACCTACGGCCATTAGCAGATTCCTTATCTGCTTGCTTACAACGCGCATATATATAGCAACCGTCCACACTGCAACAATTGATATATGAATAACGTTGCGGACTATTGTAAGAAGCGCCGCAAGAAACATATCTTCAGTAGAAAAAATTATAGTTCTGCACACGTATGCAGTAATCATCAGCACAGCAATAATAATGATATTTCTGATATTTTTCTTCGTTGAGTTCATTTTTTCACCACCATTTTATTTCATATTACCACAAAGACTTCCGCAAATCTACATATTTTTATAAAGTCACATTCCGGACTTATTTTAAGACTTAAACGCAAAGAACCCCTGAAGCAACACAAAAAACTTCAGGGGTTCTCCTTTAAGGAGTAAAAAGGATTATAATCTTTAAGCGCAAGACTGTTGTTTTTATTGCACTCAATATGGTATAATGATTCTAATGCTTTATCCATAAGGAGCAGTTAATTATTAAAAGAACACTTATTCTTTTAATCACCGCTATACTGACTGTTACATTGTTTACAGGCTGTGATGCTAAAAAGAACAAAACTGATAACTCACAGAAGATGCTTCTGCCATCAATACAGTTTATCCCGTTGACTGTACGGTAAGTCTGCTTAATGAAAAACAGGCTAAATATCTTAAAAAGGATGCCGACAGATTACCCATTGGTGTTAACGGAAAAAAAGAATTAAGCCGTCCCGAGGCGGTTGAATTCAGTTGGACACATTCCGGAAACGATATTAATAAATTTGTTTTATCTATAAGCAAAAATGAGGATATGAGTAATGCCGTAACATACACCTCTGATGAAAACTCACTGTCTGTTTATAATCTGGAAATTGATACGGAGTATTATTGGACAGTTAGTGCAAATGAAGAAACCAGCACTGTAAGCAAATTTGAAACCTCATCCGATGCCCCCCCGAATGCTTTATGTTGACGGTATTACCAATGTAAGAGATATTGGCGGATGGATTACCGAGAACGGAACACGCACAAAGCAAGAACTTACATACAGATGCGGCAGATTAAATGAAAGTGCTGATAACGGCTGTTCGGTTATAATTACTGAAAGCGGAAAAAAAGCAATGCTTGATGACCTGAATGTGAAAACTGAACTTGATTTAAGGCAGCCACACACAGGAGAAACCGGTGGAATTACCTCAAGTCCCTTAGGAGAAGGTGTTACATACATAAATTGCCCTATAGATTGGAGCGGAGATTTGCACGGTGACAACAATGGGCAAATATTAAAAATATTCAGTATCTTATCCGATAAAACAAATTATCCGATTATAGTTCACTGCAGCATCGGAACAGACAGAACAGGTATGCTTTCTTTCTTGCTAAATGCACTTTTGGGCGTTCCCGAAAAAGAACTGTATCGTGATTATATGTTTTCAAATTTTGCTGAAATCGGCGGAAAACGAAAGCTGACTAATCTTACGGAAAGCCAATACTATAATGATGTGAAAAATTCATCGGGTGACACCTTGAGCGAAAAAGCATATAACTTCCTTCACGGAATCGGCGTTCCGAAAGAACAGCTTAATGCAATCATTTCCAGCTTTACCGAGTAATTATTATGTCTTATTTTCAGGAGGATAAAAGAAATGTTGAAAATCAGCTTCAATGAGCAAAAAGATTCATACGAAATTTCCTATAACGGATTTTCATGGGTAAACGACGGAAGAAAATCCTTCGTTACCGTTAGTAAACCGGACGGTAAAAAGAATAAAGATTTACTTTTCAAATCTGCCAAAAGCAAAAAAACAGAATATTCAGATAATAAAATAGTAACAAGGTATTCCGACTTTTATCTTGACGGCAAAAAAATGCCTTTCACACTTGTTTGTACAGCTGAAGTTGTCGGTAACAATGAGGTTATCTTTTCTCTGGATTCAGAGAATGAAACGGGGTATGATATTCAGGGTGTCTTTTTTCCGGCTCCTTTTAATTCAAAAGCAAAGGGCAAGGCTTCATACCACATTGACCCGATGCGCCAAGGATTTATTCTCCCGGATTTTTATTTGAAAAACTACTTTTCCGCACGGTATTATACCACGGTAAAAAGGCCGATAAACGCAGCAGACTGTTATATGCCGGTTTGGGGCAGAGTATGTGACTCAAACGCTTTTACTGCAATTGTTGAAACTCCTTATGATGCCTCTTTTTACTCCGGCTACGGAAAACGAATGGCTTTTGTCAATTCGATT
This sequence comes from Acutalibacteraceae bacterium, assembly GCA_045590915.1. Lineage (GTDB taxonomy): Bacteria > Bacillota > Clostridia > Oscillospirales > Acutalibacteraceae > RUG806. The sequence continues at coordinate 6,908 of JAZNRX010000098.1, forward strand.
TTCTGGCAGACATCTCTCGGCAAAATCTCTTACGAAAGAAAAATACGCTTCGTTTTTCACGAAAACGCCGATTATAACACCGTTGCAAAGACTTATCGTAAGTATCTCTTTGACAGAAACGAGTTGGTTACTCTTGATGAGAAAATTTCTAAGAATCCTAACATAAAGAATATCATTGGGGCTCCTGTTCTTCATCATAAAATCTTTTCTAAAATCAACGAGAAATCACAGTTTTACGACAAAAACGGTTCTAACGAGCTTCTCTGTGCAACCTTTTATGAGCGTGCAGAAGAAATGAAAAGACTGAAGGCATTTGGTCTGGATAAGCTTTACATTCATACTGACGGTTGGGGAAAAGAAGGATACGATAATAACCATCCTTATATTCTTCCTCCTTGTGAACAGGCAGCCGGTTGAGACGGATTAAAAAAGCTCTCTGACATCTGCCGTGAGCTTGGCTATGTTTTTGCTCTTCACGACCAATACAGAGACTATTATTATGACAGCCCTGTTTTTGACAAGAACAAGGCTATAAAGAATCTCGACGGCTCAAATCCCTACTGCTCGATCTGGGACGGCGGTGAGCATACATACCTTTGTACGGTATTCGCTCTTGATGCAGTCAAAAAGACTTATACGGAGCTTGAAGAACACGTAATTGATGTTCAGGGAGCATATCTTGATGTTTTTGCTATTATGCAGGGTGATGAATGCTTCCACGATGAGCACAGAGTGACAAGAGAAGAAAGTATGAAGCACAGAGGAAGCTGCTTTGATTATCTCAACGACAAAGGATTAATAATGTCTTCCGAAGAGCCCGGTATGCAGCTTCTTAATCATCTTGCTCTCGTTCATCACGGTCCTCACGCATTAAAGCCTCAGGAAAACGGAAAAGCCATAGGTATTCCTGTACCTTTCGGTAATTTAGTTTATCATGATTGTATTATAATTCCTTGGAATTGGTTTAACAATTGGGGTATTCCGAAGGGAGAAGACGGTGATTTGTACGGTGCTTTAAACGCAGGTATGCCTTATCTTCATCCCTACGGGAATTCTCTTTGTAAAATAGGAACAGATAATCGCACCGCTGATATAGGTATGATGAATGATGAGGCTTTAAAGAAAGAGCTTGAACGCATAAAGCCTCTTTGCGAGCTGCAGGCAAAACTATATAACAAAGAGATGGTAAAGCACGAATTCCTCGGCTGTTACCGTAAACAAAAAGCAACTTATTCTGACGGTACAACAGTTGTTATTGACTTGGATAAAAATACATATGAGGTTAGTTGTATTTAAAGCAGCTTAAGTTCACTCCTTTTATTATAGAGCCTATAAAAACCACCGATTCATTTATAGCTGAATCGGTGGTTATAATATTTTATGCTTAATTTTTGCTGTGTACTTTTTCTTTGATAGCGGCATTTACGGCCTCTCTTGTTGTCAGCAGCCACTCACCGTTATGCGGATATTCTCTGAATGTTATGCTGTGCTTTCCGTTTTCTTCAATGATAGAAAGACAGGTCTTTTTGTCTGTAAGCGTTTCAAGGGTATTGAGTGCCGCCATATCCTGAAGAGCATCAAAGAAAACCTTGAGTCTTAATGAATGATGTGCCGTACCGTTTTCTGCGGGATACACAATAAAACTGTCGCCTGACGGAAATTCTTTGCCTGCATCTGTGACCTCATAGGGATTGACAAGACCCTTTGAAAATCTCTTGTAATAGAAGTTGTAGCCCCATTGCAGGAAGCCTCTGATATCAAACTTGAACATCTGATAACCGATGACTCTTGTTCTTACTGAATCGTTACAGAAAAACCTGTTGGCCACACAGTGATTCTTTTGTGCACTGCAATAATATACCCACAGATTATCGACATTGCCTATAAAC
>JAZNRX010000099.1:0-9692 GCA_045590915.1 Acutalibacteraceae bacterium
GTTACGGTGATTTTGAACTTTTCTTCAATGGCTGTGCCGATATTCATAAGGTCAAAGGAAGATGCACCGAGGTCATAACGAAGAGAGGAGTCCTCTGTGATTTCTTCGGGTTCAATTTCTACATATTCGCAGATTATTTCTTTTATTGCTTCAAAAATATCCATTATATTTCCTCCAGAATTTCTCCTATTGTTTTTTCGGGATTTTCTATTCCCGAGAGAATAGCCTTTACGACTCCCTCATTGAATTTATAAACATCCTCGTCTTTTGTGAGGAAGATTCTGTGAATGTATGAGAATATAAATGTGCCTGTTGCCGCCTCCTGCATGGTAAGGGCATAAACCGGCATAACATAATGACCGAAGTTGTAGGCGGAAAATTCATATGTTCTGTCACCGAAGGAGTTTTCTCCTGCGGGAAGATAGGAGAACATCATACTGTTTCCCGTCTGCATAAGGGAAAGTCCGTAGCGGTCTCTTTCCATCTGTCTTATTTCGGTGAAGGGTACATCTGAATGACGGAACAGGAATATCTGTGACTCGCTCAGCTGATGAATTGTATCCATAAAGGACTTGCTGTCGTCAAGAATTTCTCTCCACGGCATAGGTGAAGCCAGTGTTCCGCCGCAACGCTTTTCCTTTACTGTTCTTCTTCTGGGACAAAGCACCCAGAAAAGAGTGTCGTTTGTATGCTCGTTTATCTTTGAAAGATAAATACGGAATCCCAGCTGAATAACCCATTCGGGACTTAAATGATTTTCTTTTATGAAGGTATCAATTTTTTTGCTGTCTTCATCGGAAAGACGGCATTTTATAAGGCGTGTGGAGTCAAGCACGGGAAGATAGATGTGAGGCATTGTCATATCCTTTTTATGCAGAAGCTTTTTCTGCATATTGAGAACCTTTGTGCCGTTTATTGCATTATAGAAGGGTTTTCTGTCCTTTGCAACAAATTCGTCAAGCTCTTTTATGTCTCTTTTTATTTTTTCCTCAAGCTCGGGATTGTCCTGCTCTTTTTTTATAATATCCTCATATTTTGCAAGAGCTTTCGGAAGCTCACCGCCGTTTTTCAGACTGTCATACACTGCCATAAGATCCTTAAAGAACATAAAAGCGGCAATGAAGTCCATTATCATATGAGATACACAGATAAATATACCGCTTTTGTTTTCGGCTGTACGGAAAAATATTATCTTAAACATTTCTCCGCCGAAAGCATCAAGCTTTGTTGATGCAACGCTGTCAAAGAATTCGGTCTGTTCTTTTTTGGATTTGAAGCTTTTGACAAGAATTTTATCCAGCTTGTATTCATTAAGAAAGAACTGCTTTACCTTAAGCCCCTCACGGAAAATGCGGAGTCTCATACAGTCATTTCTCTGAATTTCAATATTTACAGCCTTTGCAAGTGTGCTGAAATCAAGGTCTTCATCGAAGGCAATGGCAAGAGGTATCTGAGTGGACTGCATATGCACGGAATATTTCCACATATACTTTACCATTTCCTGTGAATGTATCAGATTGTATACAGTTTCACTGTTCTGTGGTTTCATTCATTTGCCCCCGTAAATCAGTTTTTCACTCTTTTGATCTTTCCTGTTGAGGTCTTTTCAAGGGGAGTGTCACGCACAATCACCTTTGCAACGATGTGAGAGGGGAGTGCTGTTTCGTTAAGCTTGTCCGTAAACTCAATAAGTGCCGCCTTTATATCGGTGATACCGTTAAGCTGAGCGAATTCTGCGTTGGGGAAAATTTCAGCAACAATTACATCCTTTTCGGCATACACAAGCACTTCTTCAACAAGGCGGTTGGATTTGTATTTATTCTCTATTCCCTCAGGGGAAACATTTTCTCCGTTTGAGAGAATAATGAGATTTTTGAGTCTTCCCGTGATATAGAGAACACGGTTTTCGTCAATTTTTCCCATGTCTCCCGTGCGAAGCCATCCGTCCTCGGTAATAACTTCGGCGGTTTCTTCGGGACGGTTATAATATCCCATCATCATACCGGGAGTATCAAGTTGGATTTCTCCGTCAACAATACGGACATTGACGGTGCTCATAATTCTTCCTACGCTGTCAACGGGACAGGCGGGATCGGGAAGTGTTACCTTTGCACTGGCTTCACTCATACCGTAGCCCTGTCTGAGAAGAATTCCATAGGGCTCATATGCCTTACATAAAGCAGGCTCAAGATAGGCTCCGCCTGCAAGCATAAGATCAAGATTTCCGCCTGTTACAAGTGCGGCAGCCTCTTTGGGAGAAAGCTGGGGATTTTTAGCCTGAACGCCTTTTATTCTTGCTAAAATTCCCTGTGCAATAAGGGGAACAACTCTTATCTGATTGGGCTTGAAAAGAAGAAGATTTTTGAAAAGGTCCTTCATTTCACCGTTAAGGCAAACGCAGTTTCCTATGTTGAGCGGTCCTATATAGCCGCAGATAAAGCAGAAGATATGATGAAGGGGAAGCACGGAAAGGATTGTATCCACACGGATAACTATGGGATCGTAGGGCTCAAAAATAAGGTTGCTTACAAGAGCCTCGCAGGAAAGCATAACCCCCTTCTGAACCCCTGTTGTTCCGGAGGTGTATATGATAAGGCAACAGTCTTCAGGAACCATTTTGTAATCTGAAAGATGGGAATACTCTGAGTTTTCGGAATATTCATCATATATCTTTCCGAAATTTTCGGGGGAAATAACCATCTTATCGCGAAGCTTGGGGCAAAGTGCCTCAACCTCTTCTATTCTGTCAAAAAATTCCTCTCCGAAAAGAAGAACAGTCGCATCACAGTCGTTGATGATGGCGGCGGCATCCTTTGCGGTGGAATCTGGATCAATGGGCACTGCCACATGGCCGGCTGTTATAACGCCTGTCATACAGGCTATGTATTCATATGTGCTTTTGCTTATAATTGCGATATGTGTTCTTTCGGGAATGTTATGACGCAGATATCTGCACACTGCAAGTCCGTCGCTTCTCACCTCGCTGAATTTTTTTTCAACGATTTTTTCGTCGCGGACATACTTTATGAAGGTTCTGTCACTGTGCTTTTCGGGAGCCACATCCAATAAATCTCGTATTGTGGGTACATTTTCCAATTTCATAATATATTCTCCTTAATACGTGCGATTATAGTGCATATAAACTAATACTAATATAATTTTATTCATTTTGCAATTTATTTGTATAAAAGTTCACAGTTTATTTACATAAAACAACAGAAAAATGCTTTTTGACGGATTTATTCCAAAAAATCAGCCGGATGTCTGACGACATCCGCCTGATTTTGCGACATCTAAATAATCAAACAGAGAAAAGTCCCTTGATTGCTGCAAAAAGTGTGCGGAAGAAATCAATAAAATCGGTGACACCTATCATATTATCAATACCCTTTATGCTGTCAAGATTGCCCTTGCCAACGGAGGCTTCTCCGTTATAGTCTGATGAGTGGGAGCAAAGCCATGAAATCATACCGTCGGGATATGTAAGTGTAACCTCTTCACCGAGGCCGTTTACGGTTGACATATATGGATATGCGCCGTTGTCAGCGGAGAACATATCGTGGTTTACACTGTACCATGCATGGTGTGCACTCATGCATTTTTCTCCGTCCTCAAAGCACACCTTCTTAAGAGTTGAAAATCTGACATCTTCGGGGATGTTTGTTGTTGCAGAAAGCTTTTCAAAGGTTTTTGAAACAGAGAAATAATAATTTACGAGAGGATCTGTTTTGCCGGAGGTTATCCATACGGGCATATCTGCAATATAGCCCAGTGCTTCCTCAGAGGGAGACCATGCGGGGCAGATGGGGAATGCGGCTGCAAACATTTCGGGGTATGCAACAGCCATCTTGAGTGTCATTTTGCCGCCCATGGAATAGCCGCCGATATAGATTCTTGTAAGGTCTATGTTAGCCTTGTTTTTTGCAATAAAATCATCAATGGCAGCCTTGAGAGGCTCGATTGTGCCCTCGTTCCAGCAGGAGCCCTTAAGCTCGTCTGAACGGGGAGCGAGAATGAATGCACCGCCGCCGGTGAAGCGTGCCTGAAATTCGTCACTTGTCCAATAGCAGATGTTTGAAGCCTCAAGCTGCTTGCCCTCGGAGCCTCCGTTGCCCATACCGTGAAGCCACACAACAAGAGGATATTTTGCTGTATCATTTTCGCCTGCAGGGGAGAAATAACGGTAGTCTATTGCAAGACCGTCTGTTTCGGGGCCGACACCGTAAATAAACTGACTGCTGAGTTTTCCCGTTCCTTCTTCCATGGAAACTGCAAATGCAGGAATTCCCAGAAGCATAATAAGGCAAACCGATAAGATAAGAGATATTACTTTTTTCATAACAGAATACTCCTTTTATTTTCTTTCACATTAAAATTTACCACTTTTGAAAGAAAAAGTAAATAGTTTAAAAACTTTTATGGAAAAGTGCACAAATAGGGAGCCGTAATTCCTTGCATTGTGCCGAAAATAAATATATTGCTTGATTTTAGTGGGAATACGGCATATAATTTAGCATTATTATTTATCGGGTGAATTGCAAATGACAGAGATTTTAGAGTTTTTTAACGGGTATTCGGAGGCAGTTCTTATCTGCAGAATTGTTCTTGCCGGAATATGCGGCGGAATTATCGGTGTGGAAAGAACCTTAAGACAAAAGGATGCCGGCTTCAGAACCCATATCATTGTTGCCATGGGTGCGGCTTTGATGATGATTATATCCAAGTACGGATTTCTTGACATCGTTTATCTTGACTCCGTGCAGGTTGACGTTTCAAGAGTTGCATCAAACATAATCACCGGTATATCCTTCCTCGGTGCCGGTATGATTTTCGTTAAGGGCATATCAATAAAGGGGCTCACCACTGCGGCGGGCATCTGGGTTACTGCTGCTGTAGGTATGGCTATGGGAGCAGGTCTTTATGTTATTGCCTTTATTTCGGTTGTTTTTCTGCTTCTTGTGCAGATCATATTCCATAAGTTCCTTATCGGCTTTGACAAGGTGCTTGCAAACGATAATCTTGTTCCCTGCTTTGTTCAGCTTGAAAACACTCCCGAGGCAGTCAAGGAGCTGAAAAGCTTTCTTAAGGCAAACGGTGTTCAGATATTTGACTCTGTTGTAACGGCATCGGCGGATAACACTGTGCTGACCATCCATCTCAATGTTCAGTTTGAAAAGGATGTTGACATAGACGATGTTTTTGAAAGATATCTGAAAAAAGACGGTGTACAGCAGGCATTTTCCATATAATACTGAAGTAAAAAAGCATTTTAACGGCTTCCTTTGTAAGAAGGTGAGCCGTTTTTCTATGTCAGATTTAACAAAAAAAGACAGGCTGAACTTAATAAAGTGTGAATTGACTTTTTTATTCCTATTAAGTATAATAGACTTGTATTATAATAAATTCCATAGGAGGAATTGCAATGAAAAAGACTCTCAGCATTTTTCTTGCTGTGCTTATGCTTGTATTTACATGTGCTCCCGCATTTGCCGCAGAAGGAGAAGGTGCAGGAAATACAACACCTGCCGTCACTCATACCGTTTCATTTCAGGCTCCCGTAAATCTTGAAGCTGATGCTTATATGTACGCTGTAAGCGTCAACGGTGAGGTTCAGTTTGAGCTTGATCCCGACGGTGCATATTGCTATGTCAATGAGCGCTATATGCTTCCCTCAAACGTTCTTCCCGATTACAGAGATGAAATTCCCCCCGAAAGATACAGCCCTGTTGCTTATGAAGGAACCATTGAGGTTGCTCACGGCGATACAATAGCCTTCAAGATAGTTACATCCGAAAAGTATAATGTTTATACCGCATCCGTGTTCATTAACGGTGAGCCCGCTTTCCTTAATGCACAGGATGACTATACCGTTTATGTTGACAGAGACCTTCAGATTTCTGTTGCGGAATATGATGCAGAAACCGGCAAGGAAGCACTTCTGAGAAATCATTACAATGTCAAGCTGACATCCGGTGAAGGCTATAAGGTAAAGACTCTCAAGGGTGAAAACTATCAGGTTACATACTATGGCGATTCCTTTGAGTTCAGAGTGAAGGTTGACAGTGATTATTCTGCCGCAGGCATCAAGGTCAGCGTTCAGAGAGGTGCCGGCATTCTCGGCGGCTTCCTTGATGAAGAGGACAGTGATATGCTTGTGGGAATTATAGGCGGAACAGAGCCTCTTACATCCTACGGTGTTGACGAGGACGGCTGCCGTCTTTACAGAATTGATAATATCACAACAGACTGTAAGGTTATCGTTTCAGGTCTTCAGAAGGCTGACAACGTGGGAATTATGTCCTTCTTCAAGAGAATTTTAAGACTTATCGTAAACCTTCTCGGTATAAAGCTTGATATTCTTGATTCTATCGTAGCATACTATAATATTACCATTGATGCTGCCGAAGCAGACGGTGTGACATATCAGGTTATCCGTTCAACAGAGGATGATATCACTCCTTCAAACTTTACCGTGACAAGCGGTGACGGTATTACACTTGTTGTTACCAAGAAGGAAAAGGATCAGTCCGTTAATGTAAGCTGGACTCCCGGTAATGAGCTGGGCACATATAAGACCGATTGGATTGTTGACTACAACACAATAACAGGTGAGGTTTCATATGTTGCAATTTATAACATTGATAATATCACTGCCGATACAACAATCATTATTTCCTGATAACTGATTTTTTTCAGGTGCCGTCCGAAACAGGACGGCACCGTTTTTTTTTGTTTGTATTTTTTGCACATTTTCAGGGGCGATTTTGTAATTTAGTTTTGCTATATAACAAAAATTATTTTAATTGTTGATTTTACTTGTAAAATTTCTTGTGTTTTGGTATACTTTTGACGAATGTTTGTCTGAGAGGAAGCCTTGCTATGAACACGGTTATTCTCGTTCTTGAAATTATCGGAACCTGTGCTTTTGCGATTTCGGGGGCGGTTCTGGCTATCACAAAAAGATTTGATATTTTCGGAATAATTTTCTGTGCAACAATAACGGCACTCGGAGGAGGAACAATAAGAGATGTTCTTCTGGGAAATCTTCCGCCTGCCATGTTCAGAAATTACATATATCTGATTTTTGCACTGGCTACCAGTGTGCTGACATTTGTAGTTGCAAGAATACTCAAAAACAAATTCTCGGAAAATATTGTTATTATTGACAAAGTAAACAATGTGTTCGATGCTCTGGGGCTGGGTGTTTTCACTGTTGTGGGAATGAATGTGGCAATCAACAACGGATTTGCGGATAATTTTTTCTTCGTTGTTTTTCTCGGTATGACCACGGGTTGCGGCGGCGGAATTCTCCGTGATGTTGTTGTAAGCGATGTGCCCTTTGTGCTTCGCAAGCGTGTTTATGCGGTGGCTTCTATTGCCGGCGGAATACTTTATTATGTGCTTTGGGTTGTTTTTGAATGCGGTGAGCTGGTTTCCGTGCTCAGCGGAATACTTCTCATATTTGTGCTGAGACTTCTTGCATCAGTGTTCAGATGGGATCTCCCCAAGGCTATATGAACGGAAAAAATATCTTTTGTATATAAGTGGAGGAAGCAAAATGTTTAATGTTCAGAGTGTAACGGATTTTATTAAAGCGGCAGATGCCGAGGTAGGTGCCGCAGTTGAGCATGAGCTCAGACGTGAACGCAGAAATCTTGAGCTTATTGCATCGGAGAATATTGTTTCTCCCGCAGTTATGGCTGCAATGGGAAGCATATTGACAAACAAGTATGCCGAAGGCTATCCCGGAAGGAGATATTACGGCGGCTGTGTTGCAGTTGACGAATGTGAAGCAATAGCCATTGAAAGAGCTAAGAAGCTTTTCGGTGCAGAGCATGCAAATGTTCAGCCCCATTCAGGCTCACAGGCAAACTTTGCCGCATATTTTGCTGTGCTTAATCCCGGTGATACGGTGCTTGGTATGTCACTTGCTGAAGGCGGACATCTCACTCACGGCTCACCTGTAAATATGTCAGGTAAGCTTTATAATTTTGTTTCCTACGGTGTTGATGCCGAAAACGGAAGAATTGACTATGACAAGCTTCTTGAAACCGCAAAGGAGGTTTCTCCCAAGCTTATCGTTGCAGGTGCAAGTGCATATCCCAGAATTATCGACTTCAAGAGAATTTCCGAAATTGCAAAGGAAGTCGGAGCATTATTTATGGTTGATATGGCACACATTGCAGGTCTTGTTGCCGCAGGCCTTCATCCCTCACCCGTGCCCTATGCCGATATTGTTACAACAACCACCCACAAGACACTGAGAGGCCCCAGAGGCGGTCTTATTCTCTGCAAGGAAGAGCTTGCAAAGGCAATAGATAAGGCTATTTTCCCCGGTTCACAGGGCGGTCCTCTTGAGCATGTTATTGCAGGTAAGGCAATCTGCTTCGGAGAGGCACTTAAGGACAGCTTTAAGGAATATCAGAAAGGTGTTATTGAAAATACTGCCGCTCTGGCTGATGCTCTTAAGGAAAAGGGCTTCAACCTTGTTTCAGGCGGCACCGACAATCATCTTATACTCCTTGATTTACAGAATATGAACATCACAGGAAAGGATCTTGAGCATAAGCTTGATGAGGTTTATATCACCGTAAACAAAAATGCAGTTCCCCGTGATCCTCAGAGCCCCTTTATCACAAGCGGTGTAAGAATAGGTACTGCAGCGGTTACAACAAGAGGTCTCAAAAAGGAAGATATGAAGGTTATTGCAGACTGTATTTATCTTGCCGCAACTGATTTTGAAAACAGTGCGGATAAAATCAGAGAAACAGTCAATGAGCTTCTTGCAAAATATCCTCTTTACGAATAATTTTCAAAAAAATCAAAAAGTTTTATAAAAAAGTATACAAACTTTTCAGGGAGAGCAAACGGCTCTCCCTGATTTTTCGTCAATATTCATTATGTTAATCAAAAACGCTTGTGCAAAATACACAAAAGTATTGATGTTGTATTGTTTATTATGTCAAGGGTGTTTGGTTTTTTGAAAAATGTACCATTGTGCATATTGCACAAATGAGCAAGTGTTGTATTGTGCAAATTTACTTGACAAAAGGAAATTTATGAGTATAATAAGGATGTAATCAAACGAAAGGAGTACTGATATGAAAGAGTACGATAGAGCAATAGCAAAAGCAGAAGAAAGACTTATCAGCGAAATCGCAGATATGAAAAAGTTTTCTTTCAAGAAGCTCCTTAAGGTCATTGAACTCGATGCTCTTCTTAACTACTATAACAACTAAGAAGACATGAGCTTCGGACCTTCCGGAGTTTTCCGACAACAACGCCCGAAAGGGCTTTACATATATAAAATCAAAAGGGAAGCAAAAACGCTTCTCTTTTTTTGATTTAATGAGTAATGAAATCGGAGGTCGGGTGCTTCGCAAATTCGGAATTCGGATTTCGGAATTCGGAGAAAACTCTACACAAATGCAATCAAATTTCAGCAATGTTTCGAAGAAACGAGCGTTTAGAGCGAAGCGGAATAAGGCGTTTACGCCTTTCTCAACTTTTGTCGAAGACAAAAACATCACTCATTCCGAAGGAATGAACATAAGAACCTGACTCCGTCAGAACCTTGTTATTCGCGTTGCTCATAATGCACTGCCCGAAGGGTAATATCACTCATTCCGTAGGAATGAATATCACTGCATATTTCAGCATTGCTGAATTATGCTTCTATTGGTGGTTTTATG
>JAZNRX010000100.1:0-17241 GCA_045590915.1 Acutalibacteraceae bacterium
AGTTCCCGCATACTTTACGGATGCACAGCGTCAGGCAACAAAGGATGCAGGTAAAATTGCAGGTCTTGAGGTAAAGAGAATTATCAACGAGCCCACAGCGGCTGCTCTCGCATACGGTATTGACAAGGAAAATGACCAGAAGGTTATGGTTTATGACCTTGGCGGCGGTACCTTCGACGTTTCTATTATTGAAATGGGTGACGGTGTTCAGGAGGTTCTTGCAACTGCAGGTAATAACCGTCTCGGCGGTGATGACTTTGACCAGAGAGTTATCGACTGGATAGTTTCCGAATTCTTAAAGAGTGACGGAATTGACCTTCGTGGTGACAAAATGGCTATGCAGAGACTTAAGGAAGCTGCAGAAAAGGCTAAGATTGAGCTTTCAGGTGTTACAACATCTGCAATAAGCCTTCCCTTCATCACTGCAGATGCAACAGGTCCCAAGCATCTTGAACTTACTCTCACAAGAGCCAAGTTCAATGAGCTCACATCTGACCTTGTAGAAGCTACAATGGGTCCCGTACGTCAGGCAATCAGCGATTCAGGTCTTAAAATTTCTGAAATCGATAAGGTTCTTATGGTAGGCGGTTCTTCAAGAATTCCCGCAGTTCAGGAAGCTATCAAGGCATTCACAGGCAAGGAGCCCTTCAAGGGCATCAACCCCGATGAATGTGTTGCAGTCGGTGCCGCAATTCAGGCAGGTGTTCTCGGCGGCGATGTTCAGGGACTTCTCCTTCTTGCCGTTACACCTCTTTCACTCGGTATTGAAACATTGGGCGGTGTCTGCACAAAGATTATTGAAAGAAATACAACTATCCCCACAAAGAAGAGCCAGATTTTCTCAACTGCAGCAGACAATCAGTCCTCTGTTCAGGTTCATGTGCTTCAGGGTGAAAGAGAATTTGCAAAGGATAACAAAACTCTCGGTATGTTTATGCTTGACGGTATTCTTCCCGCAAGACGCGGTGTGCCTCAGATTGAAGTTACCTTTGATATAGATGCAAACGGTATCGTTCACGTATCCGCAAAGGACCTCGGCACAGGCAAGGAGCAGGCTATCTCCATCACTGCTTCCTCAAATATGAGCAAGGAAGATATTGATAAGGCTGTAAGAGAAGCAGAGCAGTTTGCAGAGGAAGACAAGAAGCGCAAGGAAGAGCTCGACATCAAGAACAATGCAGACCAGATGGTTTATCAGTGTGAAAAGATGCTTTCCGAAAACGGTGACAAGCTTGATGACGGTGATAAGGCTAACATTAACACTGCAGTAGATGCTCTTAAGGAAGCTCTCAAGGGTGAAGACTATAATCTCATCAAGTCCCGTCAGGAAGAGCTCACAAAGGTATTCTATGAGATTTCCGAAAAGCTCTATAAGGCTGCTGCTCCCGAAGGAGCACAGGGTGCCCCCGACTTCGGTGCAGGCTTCGGCGGCGGTGCTGCTGATGCAGGTGCTTCAGGTGAGGACGGCTATTATGATGCTTCCTACACAGATGTATAATCACTATTGAAATATGGCTGCGGAAGACTGTCCGTTTTCCGCGGCTTTCAGTGCTTTCAGAACATAATAAAGGAAAAATGTTATGGCAGATAAACGAGATTATTATGAAGTCCTCGGTGTCAGTAAGGGTGCCTCGGACGATGAAATAAAAAAAGCCTATCGAAAAATGGCAAAGCAGTATCATCCCGACCTTAATCCCGGTAATGCAGAAGCAGAGGCAAAGTTCAAGGAATGTAACGAGGCCTATGAGGTGCTTTCCGATGCCGATAAAAAGGCAAAGTATGACCGCTTCGGCCATGCAGGCGTTGATCCCAACTACGGTGCGGGCGGCGGTGGCTTCGGAGGCGGCTTCGGCGGTATGGATTTCGATATGGGTGACATTTTCTCATCCATTTTCGGCGGTGGCTTCGGAGGCGGTTTCGGCGGCGGTCAGAGAAGCAATCCCAATGCTCCCCAAAGAGGCTCCGATCTTCAGACAAATATCACAATTTCATTTGAAGAAGCCGCAAAGGGCTGCAGAAAGACCGTAGAGGTGAACCGTATTGAAGTCTGTGACGGCTGTTCAGGCTCAGGTGCCGCTCAGGGTACTACAACACAGACCTGTTCACAGTGCGGCGGTTCAGGTCAGGTAACCTCACAGCAGAGAACCATTTTAGGTGTTATGCAGACACAAAAGCCCTGTCCCACCTGCGGCGGTAAGGGAACCATAATTCCCAATCCCTGTAGGAAATGTAACGGTCAGGGCAGAGTGAGACGTGCCGCAAAGGTTGATGTCAATATTCCTGCCGGTATTGATGACCGTCAGGCTATTTCCGTGCGTTCACAGGGAAATAAGGGTGTGAACGGCGGTCCCGCAGGTGACCTTCGTGTCGGTGTCAATGTCAGAAATCATCCCTTCTTTGAGAGAGACGGCTACAATGTCTGGTATCAGGCAAATATAAGCTTTGCACAGGCGGCTCTGGGCTGTGAGCTTATTGTTCCCACGCTTGACGGTGATGTAAAGTATACCGTTCCTGCAGGAACACAGCCCGGTGATGTATTTAAGCTCAAGGACAGAGGTATTCAGAACTTAAACGGCAGAAGCCGCGGTGACCAGCTGGTGAGAGTTGAAGTTGTCGTTCCCAAAAAGCTTTCCGAAAGACAAAAGGAGCTTTTAAGAGAATTTGAATCCGACCTCAACCCCGCCAATGTGGGCTCTCTTAATGAAGACAAAGGCAAAAGCGGACTTTTCGGTAAAAAGAAGAAATGAGAAAAAACACAGAGCTCGGTTTTTTGAGTTCTGTGTTTTGGTTACAGCAATGTTTGGTAAAAAAAGAGAAGCGGTACGTTCAGTACGGCTTCTCTTTTATAGTTTAATGCTAAATTATTCTTCTTCGTCAAGCTCTGTGTAAGCTTCAAGGATTGTTCCGCAGTTGGGACATTCAAAGGTCTTGCCCTCTTCAAAAGCGGATTCGTCAATGAAGATTGTTTCGTGGCAGTTTGAGCATTCGATTTCATATTCATATTCGTCATAATCGAAATCGTCACAGCCGTCACAACCGTCGCAGTCACCGTCGCAATAGTCATCGAAATCATCATAATCGTCTTCATCATCAAAGAAATCGCCTTCGTATACGAATTCTTCAAGATTTTCAAGATCCTCGTCAATAGCATCAAGCTGGTCACAGTTGTCAGCTACTGTGAGAGCGATGTCTTCAAGAACATCAGCCATGGCGGCAAAGATTTTGCCTTCTTTGGTTGTTTTGTCAATATCAAGACCGTCCATAAGGCCCTTGAGATATGCAACTTTTTCTGTAATTGTCATAATAAAAACTCCTTGATAAATATTTTCAAAAAAGCGGCCGCAGGGAATGCAGCCGCAGAAATTCATTGATTATGCACGGCCGAGGTATTCACCTGTACGTGTATCTATCTGAATCATTTCACCTTCTTCAATGAAGAGAGGAACCTTAACCATAGCACCTGTTTCAACAGTTGCGGGCTTAAGTGTGTTTGTTGCTGTGTCACCCTTGAAGCCGGGCTCTGTTTCTGTAACCTGAAGGTCAACAAAGTTGGGAGGCTCAACACCGAAAACCTTGCCCTTGTAGGAAAGAACACGGCAAACCATGTTTTCCTTAACAAACTTGAAGTTATCGTCAAGCTCGGTTGCACCAACGGGAATCATATCATATGTTTCGGGATCCATGAAATAGTAAAGATCTCCGTCGTTGTAGGAATATTCGCATTCTTTTCTCTCAACGAAAGCGGTGGGGAACTTGTCTGTGGGGGAGAAGGTCTTTTCAACAACGCTGCCCTGAATAACATTTCTGATCTTTGTACGAACAAAAGCAGCACCCTTACCGGGCTTTACGTGCTGGAATTCAACAATCTGCCAAACTCCGCCTTCCATTTCAAATGTAACGCCGTTTCTGAAATCGCCGGCTGATACCATAAATATCAATCCTTTCTCGGTAATCAATTATTTATTTACTCGACTATAATATAATATTTTTTTCCTTTTTGCAAGTACCTTGACGAATATTTTCCTCTTATATATGAAAATACCGTAAAATTTACGCTGTTTTTACAGAATTATAAGCTCTTTTTTGCAGGATGTAAGATTTTCGCAGCCCTTTTCCGTGATAAGAGCCATATCCTCAATTCTGACACCGAACTCACCGGGGAGATAAATTCCGGGCTCAACTGTGACAACATGACCGCTTCGAAGGGTATGAGTTGCCTTCGGTGAAAGTCGGGGAGCTTCGTGAATTTCAACGCCCACACCGTGACCGAGGCCGTGTCCGAAGTTCTTGCCGTAGCCGGCTTCTTCAATTATATCACGGGCAATTTTGTCGGCTTTGAGACCTGTTATTCCGTCTTTTAGTGCATCAAGTGCGGCACACTGTGCCTTTAACACGGTTTCATAAACCTCTCTCATTTTATCCGAGGGTTCACCGATACATACAGTTCTTGTCATATCGGAATGATAGCCGTCTACCGTTGCTCCGAAATCAAGTGTGAGAAAATCACCATTCTGAATTTTATAGTCACCGGGCACTCCGTGAGGCATTGAGGAGTTTTTTCCCGCAACTGCAATAGTTTCAAAGGAAACGGCTTCTGCACCGTGGGAAAGCATATAAAAATCAAGCTCAAGAGAAATTTCCTTTTCTGTCATACCTTCTTTTATAAAGGTAAGCATATGGTCAAAGGCACTTTCCGCGATTTTCTGTGCAGCTTTGATTTTTTCCACCTCGGAGGACTCTTTTACTATCCTGATTTCTTCTATTGCAGATGAAAGCTCATCTGTTACGACAAATTCAACCTCGGGCAGCTTTTTTCTGAGATTTTCGAAATCCTGAAGAGTAACTTTGTCATTTTCAAGAGCAACCCTTTTTACACCCCTGCTGTTGAATAATTCGGTAAGTTTTTCATATACATTAGAAGAATCAAGAACAAAGTCTTCCCCTATGCATTTTGCGGCAGCCTCGGTGTAACGGCTGTCAGTGAAGAATAAGGCTTCATCCGCAAAAACGGCAAGAACACCGTCACTTGAGGGAAACTGTGTAAAATATCTTCTGTTTTCTTCAGAAAAAATCAGAGCCGCATCAGCGAATTCATTGACTTTTTCCGAGAGCTTATCGGTGTGGAACATCATACTTTATCACCTGAACCTTTATTTACAAGATATATTTTTTCCAGCCTTCTGATTTTGAGAAAATGAAACAGTGCAAGAAGCTCCCTCGTTTTGTATTTTACTCTGACTGAAATTGCTCCCGCATTGTTTGCACCCTGAATGTCGGTAAAAAGCTGGTCGCCTATCATAACAAAGCCCGAAAGCTGTGTTTTTGTGATTTCAACGGCTTTTCCGAAGCAATCGGTATCTGGCTTATTCGCATTGGCAATAAAGGGGAGTGAGCCCATTTTCCGTGCAATCAGCTTAGCTCTTATATTGTAGGTATTTGTGACAATAACTACGGGAATTCCTGCGTTCTGAATATTTTTAAGCCACTGACGCACACCCTTGAACAGTATCAGTGTGCTGTCATAAACGGTAGTGTTGTCAAGGTCAATTCCCACAGCACTTCCGCCCATACGGAAAATATCCTCAGGGGTAATATCCGTGATGCTGTCATAAAAATACTGCGGCATGGAATTTGTTTCGATACCTGTTTTCTTTTTCATATCTTCTCTCATTAAAAACAATGACGGACCTTAAAAAAGGCCCGCCTGTTTAATCCAAATTATTTGTACTTGCGCTTACGAGCAGCTTCGGATTTCTTCTTTCTCTTTACAGAGGGTTTCTCGTAATGCTCTCTTTTACGTACTTCCTGGATAACGCCGTCACGAGATGTCTGACGCTTAAATCTTCTGAGTGCGCTGTCAAGTGATTCATTTTCTTTAACTTTTACCTGACTCATTCTATTCCCTCCCTCCGCGTTCTGCGTGGGTAATTAGCATTAATTCTTTGACATTATACAACAGCAGTTGCACTGTGTCAATATGTTTTTTAAGGCTTTTTTTATATTTTTTTGTCTTTTTTCATCAATTTTACCAAAGGTGAGTTTCAGTGTATTTTTTGTCGTTTATTTTTCTGTTTTCGGGAGTTGCGGTATTCATTTTAGGTATGCTTCTGATAAAGTTTACTCTGCAGAAATCCTTTAGTGAAAAACTGAAATATCTTCTTATGAGGTGCACAAAAAACAGGCTCTCGGGAGTTGTGACAGGGGCTTTTGTAACCTTCTGTCTTCAATCCTCCTCTGCATCAAGTGTTCTCACGGCGGCGTTTGCGGATGAGGGAATTATTTCCCTGTACGGTGCCTTCTGGATAATTGTGGGTGCAAATCTCGGAACAACCTTTACGGGTATTTTCACTGCCTTTCCTTTCTCGGATTTTCTCATAGTCTTTATGATTTTGGGCGTAATTCTTCTTATGCTTCCCGAAAAATTGAACGCGGCACGCTTCGGTATTCTTTTTTCCGGTTTGGGACTTCTTTTTGTGGGGATGCGGATTATGGGAGAGGCTTCCTCGGAGCTTATTGAAATTCCTTTTGTTGAGGATATACTCATTTCCTGTAATTCATCTTTCTCGGGAGTGTTAACGGGAGCATTTTTTACGGCAGTAATTCAATCCTCGTCAGCGGTGACCGCACTTCTGCAGGTTCTTGCCGCAAACGGCATAATCGGGATAAGACAGGCATTTTATATAATTCTCGGCTCAAATATCGGCACCTGTGTCACCTGCCTTATAGCAGCAACAGGTCTTCGCGGCAGTGCAAAAAAGGTCTCATACATGCATGTTCTCTACAATTTTGCCGGTGTCTTCATGTTTATTGCTCTTGTACAACTTGTTCCCCTGCCCGAGCTTATAGCCGAAATCTTTCCGGGAAATACAGCTCTTCAGATAGCTGTAATCAATATTTTATTCAATTTATTGTCTGCATTTCTTGTTCTTTTTCTTCCTGTTAAGCAAAACGGATTTGTGAAAAAACAGCATTGTAAAATATGATTTTATGTGGTAAAATAATTTTATTATGTAAATCGGAGGAAGATTATGAAAAAGCTTATTGCACTTATGCTTTCTTTTGTTCTTGTTTTTTCTTCTTTTACCCTTGCATTTGCATCGGGTGAGGATGAAAATATCGTGGGAGAGCCTCTTCCCATTGAAAAGGTTGAGACTGATTCTCCCGTTATTGTTGTACGCGGAATGAATTTTGCAGGCGGACTGCAGTTTGACCGCGGAACTGAAAATGCAAAGCCTGTCAATGTTCAGTTTGATGCCGGTGAGCTTATTAAATATCTCGGTAAAACCCTTGTTGCAGTGCTTTCCTCCTTCAGTATTGAGGCCGGCATTTCAGTTATCTGTGAATATGTTGTAACACTTTTCAGTGCATACCCTTGCGATGAAAACGGAAATTCCGTTCACACCAATATTTCTGCCGAATGGTATCCCGAGGCAGTTTCTCAGTATCCCGAGGTACTCAATAAATATGCAACCGATGAGATTTCTCTTGTGACATCACTTGCAGACCGTTACGGCTCGGATATGGTTTACTATTTTGTATATGACTGGAGACTTGATCCTCAGGATAATGCGGATCTTCTGGCACAGACGGTGGATAAGGCCCTTTCATCCACAGGCTGTGAAAAGGCTGATATAATCTGCTGCAGTATGGGCGGAAGCGTTGCGGCGGCTTATATGGCAGAATACGGCTACAGTAAGCTCGGCACGGTTATCTCAAACACATCCGTAATTTTCGGTGCGGATGTAATTACCGATCTTTTTCAGGGTAAGGTTCTCTTTGACGCCGATGCTGTTGAAAGATATGTAAGTGCTATGGTCCCCTCGCTTGCAGGGCTTCTTAAGGTGGCAAATCTCACGGGTTCACTTGATATTCTCTGTAAGCTTATAAATAAGCTTGCTAAGGAACACGAACCCCAGATATATGAAGAGTCCCTCATTCCCACATTTGCAACCCTTCCGGGCTTCTGGTCTATGATGAAGGGTGAGTGCTATCCTGCCGCAAGAGAATTTATTTTCTCAGGCAAGGAAACTGAATATGCAGGACTTCTCAGCCGTCTGGACAGCTACTATAATAATGTTTCATCAAGAAGACAGGAAATTATTGACGGAGCACTTGAAGCAGGTGTGCATTTTGTTGCAATTTCAAACTACAACACACCTCTTGTTCCTGCCTACGAAAGTGCAAAATATCACGGTGACGGAATGTTGGAAACTGCCCCCATGGCAGGCGGTGCGCTTGTAAGCGTTATGGGACAGACTCTCACCGATGAGCAGCTGGCAATAGGGGACAGTAAATATGTTTCTCCCGATAAGTGTATAAATGCATCCACCTGTATGTATCCCGATTATACGTGGTTTATGAAGGATGCAGGGCACGTTGTGGGGCTTTACGGCTCAGATGCAACCTACTTCCTGTTTGCACTTCTTGAATGTGAGAGCCAGCCCACAATAAACACCTTCCCGAAGTATCCTCAGTTTATACTCAGTGATGCCAATGAGAACATACTGAACTGATTTGCGGAGAGAGAACAATGGACAGAACGGTTGCTCTTTGCGATAAATGGTATTATTTTGACGGCAGAAAAAAAGCGGGCAGAAAAGGGCTTTTTCTGAAAAAATCAGATAATTTTCCCATGTCCTGTGAAAAAACTTTTACTGTTAAAAGGAAGTTTGTTTGTCCAAAGCAGGTCAATGATACCGTTACGGTGTTTTTTGAAAGCACAGACAATGATATTGAGGTTTTTGCCGGAAAAAACAGAATTGAGGGTGTTTTTGACGGCGAAAAAACTGTTTTTGATATAACAAAGGAGCTTAAAACAGGTGTCACCGTAATAACTGCGGTCATTCACGGAGGCACAGTTGAAAAGTTTTTCTTCAGCGTGAAAAGAAATAAGGAATAAATGTGTAATTTTTGTCAAAACTCTCTGTAAAAGTGATTTACGGAGGTTTTATATGAAGCTTCGAAAAATTCTCGGAGAGTATGACAGAAAATTGAAGAGATGCTATAAATCATTGAAGCGGCAGGGTGAAAATTCTTCCGCTTCATTATGGTTTATTGATAACTTTTCTTCGGTTCACACAGGAATAAAAGCGGCACAAGGGTTTATTTCATCCAAGGGTGAAAATAATCTTATGCCGCTTTTCTCTCTTTGTAAGGAATTTTTTTCCAGAGAGGAAAAGGTAACAGGTCAGCGGATAATTTCTTTCTTTTCTTCCCGAAGACTGAGCCTTTTTCAGTGTGAGGCACTGTCGTATATGCTGTATGCAGGATGTGCCGCCGTAATATGTGAAGGCATAGAAGAAAAAAAGGAAAGTATTACCGTCTGTGCAATAAAAAATCTTCTGTCTCTCGGGGAAATTCCTTTTTCTGATTTATACTATGATATATGTGCCGCAGAAAGATATCTGTGTGATGATTTTTCGGGGATATATGAAAATATGTCCGAAAAAACAAAGAGTGTTTACAGATTTACCGTAATTAAGGAAGCACAAAAAAGTGCAGTTTCGGAATGTGAATATATTAAAAAATTACTGTCTATGTCTGAGAGTAAAAATAAGCATATCGGTTTTTTTATGCCTGTAAGAAAAAATAACCGTAAAAAAGCGGTGCTTTTCATTGCTTCAGAGTGGATTGCGGCTTTGCTTTTAAGTGTGTTTTCGGCACAGCTTATTATGGGGAGTATTCTTTTCTCTGCCGTGTTGCTGTTACTGTTTTACGCACTGATAAAGCCCTTTTCAGACAGGCTTTCTGCGAAAATTTTTCCGCATCAGACGGTTTTATCTATGGATAAAAAAACAATAAATGAATGTCCCGTTCTTGTAACGGTAACCTGTCTTATTCCCTCCGTGAAGGACTCTCAGAAGCTGTATGAGCATTTGTCGCGTATTTATAAATCGCTTTATATCAAGGGAATAAGCGTGCTTCTTCTGTGTGACCTTAAAAGCAGTGATACACCTGAAAGACAGGAGGATGCAAAGGAAATTGAAGCGGTGAAAAAGGTTATAGAAAGGCTCAACCTTAAATATTCGGGCGGTTTTTCTCTGATTGTCCGTGACAGAGTGTTCAGCCCGACGGAAAATGAATTCACGGGCTATGAAAGAAAAAGAGGTGCAATATGTTCTCTTGTAAAGCTTCTGAATTCAGGCTCACGGGAATGTTCCGACACCTTTTACGGTGATAAATCGGGCTTTCCCTTTGTGAAATACATTTACGCTCTTGACAGTGACAGCGTTCCTGCCTTTGACTCTCTCAGAGAGCTTTTATGTGTGGCTGAGCATCCTCTCAACAAGGCGCATTATGACATCGGGAAAAAAAGGATTACGCGAGGCTATGGTATATTTTCACCTCTTGTCAGCTCATCTGTTGCGTCAAGCGTAAAAAGTGTGTTTTCTTCATCATATACAGTGGGAACCAGTGCCGCTTATATTGAAAATGTCAGCGAGAGAAATCAGGATATGTTCGGACAGGGAGTTTTCTCCGGAAAAGGACTTATTGATGTTGAAGCATTTGATCTGGCGGCGGGGGATATTTTTGACAAAGGGAGAATATTGAGCCACGATATTCTTGAGGGGGATGTACTTCGGACTCTTTTTTGTCCGAGGGCTGTTCTTGAGGAAAATTTTCCTTCATCTCCTGAAAGCTGGTTCAGACGGCTTCACCGATGGATAAGAGGGGATGTGCAAAATCTTAAATATGTACTTTTTCCCTTGGGAAAGGAAAAGCTTTCTCCGTCAATGTCAAGGGTGGGAAGATGGCTTCTTATTGATAATTTCCGCCGTGCCGTAACACCTGTTATATGTCTTGGAGCAGTCATTGCATCCTGCTTTTTGCCGTATAGAATGTCGGTTTTTTTGTTGCTTTTGTCTTTGTTTTCCTTCGTTTGTGCAGATGTATTTGCTGTGATTTGTGTAATATTGAGGTACGGTATAAATTCGTTTTATATAAAAAAATATCCCAGTACGCTCACGCCGTTTTACCGAGCGGCTGCAGGTTCATTTTTCGGTATTTCTTCCTTGCCTACGGCGGCACTTTATTCCCTTGATGCCATTACTAAAGCAATGTGGAGAAGTCTTATATCAAAGAAAAAGCTTCTTTCGTGGTGCACCTTTTCAGACAGTGAAAAAATGAAAAAGCACAGTATTTTGTTCTCCGTTCTTTTTCCTTTTTTTACTGCCTTTCCTCTATGCTTTTTCGGAACGGCTTTTCATAAAATTGCCGCTGTTATGTTTTTGCTTTTTATCCCGTTTTCATTGGCTGACGGTATTGAAATAAAGAGAAAAGACTATGGCTTATCCGGGGCACAGCGGCAGTTTCTGAAAAAACAGGCTTTTCTTATGTGGCAGTTTTTCAGTGAAAACGTAACAGATGAAGTGAATTTTCTGCCGCCTGATAATATTTCTGGAGAGGACTGTGAAAGAACAGCCGCCTATACCTCTCCCACTAATATCGGACTTTATCTCACAAGCATAATGGGTGCAAGGGATATGGGCTTTATTGAGAAGGATGAAATGAATGACAGGATTGAAAAAACGCTGGATACCATAGACCGCTTGCCGAAATATAAGGGGCATTTATTCAACTGGTACAATATAAGAAATACCGACAAGGCGGCACCGTCCTTTGTTTCCTTTGTTGACTGCGGAAACTATCTCACCTGTCTTACCGCACTGAAGGAAGGCCTTTATGAATACGGCGACGAAAAATCGCTGAAAAATGCAAAAAGGCTTGAAATAATACTGTATAACAGCGACCTTTCGGTTTTTTATGACAAAGTGAGAGAGCTTTTCAGTATAGGTATTGATGCCGATACCGAAGAAAAGCATCCTTCTTATTACGAATGCTATATGAGTGAGGCGAGAATGGGCTCATTTCTTGCTGTGGCAAGAAGACAGGTTCCTGCTGACCATTGGAAAATGCTTTCGAGAATAAAAAAGGTGAGTATTGACGGAGAACGGATTATGTCATGGACAGGGACAATGTTTGAATATTTTATGCCCCGTCTTTTTCACGACGCCCCCGTTGCCTCCCTTTACTATGAAGGACTTCAGGGCTGTCTGAGACTGCAGAAAAAAAGAGCACGAAGGGATACAATTCCTTACGGAATTTCCGAAAGTGCCTATTATGAATTCGATGAGATGCAAGGGTTTATGTATAAAGCACACGGCGTAAAAGAACTGGCGTTGAATAAAAATGCCGATACTGACAGTGTTATATCTCCTTATTCCGCCTTTCTGACACTCACACTGTCGCCAAGGTCTGCGATTGAAAATCTTTTACGCCTTGAAAAAGCGGGTGCTTCGGGGAAATACGGATTTTACGAGGCGGTTGATTTTTCTGAAAAAAGAAGAGGCGGCAGTGATTATCATATCGTAAAAAGCTATATGTCGCACCATGTGGGAATGAGCTTCATTTCCGTCGCGAATGTACTGAACAGTAATAATTTCGTCAGAAGATTTATGTCAGATGAATTCACCTCATCCTTTCGCGAATAAGAAGAATTTAAGCTCACAGCCGGAAGGTCGGAGAAAGCATCCCGTCCGACCTCCGCCGTTTGACCTCCGCCGTCCGCCCTCCGACCTTGCAAGCCTCCGAATTCCGAAATCCGAATTCCGAATTTGCAAGCATCCGCCCTCCGCCGTCCGCCCTCCGCCGTCCGACCTCCGACATCCGACCTAAAAAGGCATCTCATCCTATTTTTCAAAAAAACTAAATATTTATATATATGTACTATTGCATTTTTTTCTCCCGTGTGGTAGTATAAAGTGAATATTTGTCAGAATTGGGGATAGATTATGTCTGATGTTAAATTCACTCCCTGTGTCATACTTCCCGGTATCGGTCAGTCAAAGGTCGAAATGGTTGATGATGCAGGTAAAAAAATAAAGATGGCATGGCCCCTTGATGTTGAGGGTGAGGAGCTTCTCGGGGAGCTTAAGGGCTCTCTTGTCAAAATGATGCTTTTGAGACGTGATGCGGGCTTTTCCGACAAGGTGGCATCGCTTCTTCGCGATGTTGCAAATCCCATCGGAACAAATCCCGACGGCACAATGAAAAATAAACTTCGTGTCGTTTCCTATCCGCAGAGTCTTAAGGAATGTACCGCTGATGAGAAAAGATATATTTATAAAATGGTGCCTCTGCAGATGCTCAGCGAAAGAATAGGTGAAGAAAATCTCTATTTCTTTTCCTACAATTCTTTCGGAGATACATATGAAATAGCAAAGGAACTCAGCTCATTTATTGATATGGTCAAGGAGAAGACAGGAAGTGACAAGGTAAATCTTGTTCCCGTAAGCCTCGGCGGTGCTCTTTCTACTGCATATTTCCAGCTCTTTGCACATAAAAAAGATGTTAAAAGGGTTATGTATTTTGTTGCGGCTTTAGGCGGAAGTCAGCTTATTGCAGATATTATGGCAAACGATGTCAAGGCAGAAAACGGCATTGCAATGATAGAAATGCTTATGGATAAAAAATCCGCACAGGCTGTAAGCAGTTTCCTTAAAATGATGCCCAAGGGTGTTTTTGAGACTACGATAAAAAAAGCACTGGATGCGATAATTTCAGAGGTTCTCGCAAATTCTCTTTCAATGTGGGGAATTATTCCTTCCGACAGATATGATGAGCTTGCCGAAAAATATCTTTCAGATGACGCTCACAAGGCTTTAAGGGAAAGAGCAGATAAGTTCTGCAGCTTCAGAAGAGCATTCCCCGAAAAAGTCAGAGAGCTTGAAAAAGAGGGCGTGGAATTTTTCGCAATCTGCGGCTACGGTCTTCCTCTTATGGCACTTTCAAAATCCGATAAATTGTCCTCGGATACAATTATAGATCTCACATCAACCTCTCTCGGTGCTCTTTCCGCTCCCCTCGGTGAAGTGCTGACTGCATTCCCAGAAGACGGAAGACATTGCTGTGACAGCTCGCACAATCACCTTTCACCTGATAAGACAGTTGATGCATCCTACGGCTTATGGCCCGAAAGAACCTGGTATTTTGCCTCCCAGCAACACGATGATACTGCATATAATGATGTTGCTCTCGGAGTTGCCGCCCGTGTTCTTTCAGATGACGGCTTCAAAGATATATATTCAGATGCCGATTTTCCGCAATTCGGTGTCGCACATGATAACAGAAAGTAAGGAGAAAAGAAAATGGCTTTAAATTTCGGTAAAAAGAAATATTCACCCGAGCCTTTTGAGCAGAATGCAGCACCTGTTGCCGATGCACCTGCAAGTGCTCCGAAAAGTGAATATGCCTTCAAGGTCAGAAATCTCACAAAGGATTATGACGGAAATGTTGTTCTCAACAATATTTCCTTTGATATTCCTTCAGGGAAAATTGTAGGTCTTTTAGGCCCCAACGGATGCGGCAAAACCACGCTTATGAAAATTCTTTCCGGACTCATCCACGACTATACGGGAATGGTCAAGGTTGACGGCAGACCTATCGGAATCGGCTCCAAGGCTCATGTTGCATATCTTCCCGACTGCACATTCTTCCCCGAAAGATTCCGTACCATTGACTGTATAAACTATTACGGTGATTTCTTTCAGGATTTTGACAAAGTAAAGGCTATTGAATTTGCCGCACGCTTCGGTCTTGATCTCAATCAGAAGGTAAAGACCATGTCAAAGGGTATGAAGGAAAAGCTTCAGCTTCTTGTTGTTATGTCAAGAAGTGCGGATATATATCTTCTCGACGAGCCTCTTGGCGGTGTGGACCCTGCTGCAAGAAGCGTTATTCTTGACATAATCATGAGTAACTATAAGGAAAATGCAACTGTTGTTCTTTCAACTCATCTTGTTAATGACCTTGAGCACAGCTTTGATCACATTCTTATGCTCGGTCACGGTTCAATTCTTGTAAATACAGGCATTGAAACACTTCGTTCAACAGGAAAATCAGTTGAAGAAATATTTAAGGAGGTAATCGGTGATGCTTGGGAAGTTGACTAAAAATACATTCAAAGCAAATATGAGCTCTGTTGCCAATGTGTATCTCGCAATGGGAATAATCGGACTCGTTATGCTTGTGCTTCTTTTTGTTGACTGGACAAAATGGGGCGATACGGGAATCGGTCTCGGACTTGTTATTAAGATAATTGCTTCCGGTGCCTTATGTCTCACAGCAGCAATCGGTATGATTATGACCATCACCGGTATCGTAGGCGAATATCAGAGAAATATGTTCGGAGCAGAAGGCCACCTTACAATGACACTTCCTGTCAGAAGCAGTACGCTTCTTCTTTCAAAATGGATTGCAGGCTCCTTCTGGGTTATTCTTAACTATTTTGTGCTCTGTCTTTGTCTTTTCGGTTCCTTTATTTACAACATAAACCATTCAATCAACATAGTTCAGGGCAATGATATGTATTATTCCGTATATGAGCTTGTTATCGAAATGGTTTCACAGCTTTGTGAGTCTGCAGGAATTGCAACACCCTCAATGGCTGTGCTTTTAAGCCTTGCATCTCTTTATGCATTTGACGGTGCAGTGAGAATAATAGTGTTTGTTCTTCTCATTTTCTTCTCTATAACAATTTCAAATTGCCGTCCCTTCCATAAGATCGGAAAATTCGGTAAGATAGTTTACTTTTTCCTTTCCTTCTTTGCAGTAAGCACCTTTGCAGGAATGATTACAAAGTTCATAAAGATTTATATTATCGTTTCCGAAAAAGCATATACCTTCACTCTTTCAGCGGCAGATGTTGCAACTGCATGGGATCTTGGCTTCGGTGCATATTCCATAACAAATCTTTATTGCACGGCAATAGCCGCAGTATTTGTCTTTCTTATCACAACGGTTCTTATTGACCGTCATGTGAATGTTTCTTAATTTTCCTTAGGGTAAATTATTACAAGGTTAAGAAGCAGGAGTGAATAGTGTCGCTGTGTAAAGATGCTTGCGTCTTTGACTATAATGCTTTGCTTCTCCGACTTCCGATCTCCGACTTCCGACCTTTCAGGAAGGGTGATGTTTATGGAACTCAGAATAATTGACATTACAAAAGATCTGATAACAACCAAGCCTTATCCGGGGGATCCTGCCCCTGAACTCAGTGTTTTTTCCAGCATATTAGGCGGAGACAGCTGTAATATGGCAATGCTCACCACAACGCTTCACGCGGGAACCCACGCGGATGCTCCTCTTCATTTTCTTGATAACGGAGCTTCTGTCAACAATGTTCCTCTTGAAAAATTTATCGGTGAGTGCCGTGTGGTTGAAATCCCCGCGGATATGATAACAGGTGCCGTTGTGGATGAATATTTCCCAAAGGGTGAGAAAAAAATTCTCATAAAAAGCGGCGGTAAGGCATTCTTTGAAAAAACGGGTGCGGAAGCCGCGGCATATCTGGGCTATGACCTTATAGGAATTGATTCAAATTCAATCGGCAGTCCCGCTGACCAAAAAAATCCCCACCGTGCCATATTGGGAGAGGGAATAGCAGTTCTTGAAAATCTCGATTTGTCACAGGTGAAGGCAGGAAAATACTTTCTTGCGGCATTTCCGTTGAAGATACAGGGAGTTGAAGCCTCACCTGTAAGAGCGGTGCTTCTTGACGGCTATCTGTTTTGGAGTAACTAAAGGCTATATAAAGGTTTTTACAAATTATTTTTCAAATAACTTTCATCTTTGTATATTTTAATTATTGATAAAATTTTAACACTGTTGTAAAATATGCAAGGATTTAATTGTGTGTAAAATTAAACTTAAAATAAAAGGAGAAATTACAATGAGTGCACTCAACAAAAAGACAGTTGAAGATATCGCTGTCAAAGGCAAAAAAGTTCTTGTACGTTGCGATTTCAACGTAAAAATGGAAAACGGTGTTATCACCAGTGATAAGAGAATTGTTGCTTCTCTTCCCACAATCAAGTATCTTCTTGATAACGGTGCAAAGGTTATTCTTTGCTCACATCTCGGTCGTCCCAAGGGCGAATTCAACCCCGAATTTTCAATGCCTCCCGTTGCACCACGTCTTTCCGAGCTTCTCGGCTTTGAAGTAAAGCTCGCATCTGACGTTGTAGGCGAAAGTGCACAGGCTCTTGCAGCTGAAGTTAAGGAAGGCGAAGCTATCCTGCTTGAAAACGTACGTTTTGAAAAGGGCGAAACAAAGAACGATGTAGAGCTTTCAAAGAAGTTTGCTGCTCTCGCAGAAATCTATGTAAACGATGCTTTCGGCTCCGCTCACAGAGCTCACTCCTCAACAGCAGGTGTTGCTGATTACCTTCCCTCTGCAGTAGG
>JAZNRX010000101.1:0-16103 GCA_045590915.1 Acutalibacteraceae bacterium
CAGAATGCAAGCAGCGCAATTACAACACAATGAAAAACAAGAAGAATTCACCCGACCGTCTGGAGATGAACAAGTACTGCAGATTCTGCAGAAAGCACACTCTCCACAGAGAAACCAAGTAATATAAAGCTGCACTTTTCCGAGTGCTCCGTCAGGAGTGCTCGTATCGTTATGCTTTAGAAAGGATGAAATTACTATGGCTGATAAGAACATCGACAAAGAGACTCTCAAGGCTCAGAAGGAAGCTGAAAAGGCTGCCGATAAAGCTAAAAAAGAGAGAATCAAAGCCAGCAAGCCTAAAAAAGAAGGTACAGTTGTTTCCCGCGGTACTGCTACCGTGAAGAAATTCTGTAAGGATTTTGTCGGTACCTGTAAGAAGGTTTCATGGCCTACAGGTAAGCAGGTCTTCAAGAATGCGGGTGTGGTTCTTGCAACTATCGCAGTTGTTGCAGTGGCAGTTTTTGCTGTTGACTGGGTACTCACAGAGGTATTCGATCTCGGCAAGCAGGCTGCAGTAAACCTCGGCGAGCAGTTTGCAATCGAAGAAACAACAACAGCAGAAAGCACAACAGCTGCAGAAACAACCACAGGCGGTGAAGAAACAACTGCCGAAGGCGAAACTGCAGAAGAAACAACTGCTGAAGAAGCTTCCGAGGAAACAACATCCGAAGAGGCTGCCTCTGAAGAAACAACCTCTGCCGAATAAGCAGACAGTAGTTTATTAGGAGGATATAACCATGTACGATAATTTTAAGTGGTTTATGGTTCATACTTATGCAGGGTATGAAAACAAGGTATGCGAAAACATTATGGTCGCCGCAAGAAACAACGGACTTGATGACCAGATTATCGCAGCATGTGTTCCCGTGAAGATTGAGAAAAGAAAGAAGCTCAAGACAACGGAACGCAGAAAAAAAGCAGTCAAGAACGAATTTGTTATTGTTAAAGAAGAAATCAAGGACGAATATATCGTTCTGACAGAAGCCGAAAAGAAGGCAAAGGAAGAGGAAGACAAGAAGAGATACGAGTATGAAGACGTAAAGGTCATCCTCATGCCCAGCTACGTTTGTGTAAAAATTGCCTATGTTGACGATCCCGAGCAGAAGGGCAAGAAGAAAATCACAAACGAAGCATGGCAGCTTATCCGTTATCTTACAGGCGTTACAGGCTTTGTAGGTCCCGAAAGCAAGCCCACACCTCTCAAGAAATCCGAGATTGAAAGACTCAGACTTGAAAGCTACATTCCCGGTGCAGACGGTGAGGAAGCAACTCCCGATGTTGAGGTTGTATTTACGGTTGATTTCGAGGTCGGCGATCTTGTTACAATCAAGAACGGAACATTTGTCGGATTTTCAGGCACAGTCGAGAGCATTGACCTCGACAAGAAGGAAGTATGCATCAGCATCTTCTATATGGGAAGAAATACTCCCACAACAATCTCAATCGACTCGGTTGAGAAGGTATAATTATTAACTTTTGGTAATCGGACCGTATCGGTCTTGTTATAGTGTCCCTCGGGGCACTGTGGGAGGTGCGTTCAGTCGCACCGCCACTACCACATTTTATTTGGAGGTGCAATTATGGCACAGAAAGTTACAGGCTTTATTAAGCTTCAGATCCCTGCAGGTAAGGCAACTCCCTCTCCCCCTGTAGGTCCCGCTCTTGGTCAGCACGGTGTAAACATTATGCAGTTTACAAAGGAATTCAATGAAAGAACAAAGAACGACATGGGACTTATCATCCCCGTTGTTATCACAGTTTATGCTGACCGTTCATTCACATTTATCACAAAGACTCCCCCCGCAGCAGTTCTTATCAAGAAGGCTGCCGGAATCGAAAGCGGTTCAGGTGTTCCCAACAAGACTAAGGTTGCTTCACTTACAAAGGACCAGGTCAGAAAAATTGCAGAACAGAAGATGCCCGACCTCAACGCTGCTTCAGTAGAAGCTGCTATGAGCATGATTGCCGGTACGGCACGCAGCATGGGCGTTACTGTTGTTGACTGATCGGCGGAGGTAGAGAATTATGAAACACGGTAAGAAATATATTGAAAGTGCAAAGCTTGTTGACAGAGCAAAGCTCTATGAAGCAACCGATGCACTCGCACTTGCAATTGAAACTGCAAAGGCAAAGTTTGATGAAACAGTTGAAGTACACGTTCGTCTCGGTGTTGACTCCCGTCACGCTGACCAGCAGGTCAGAGGTGCTGTTGTTCTTCCCAACGGTACAGGTAAGAGCGTAAGAGTTTGCGTATTCGCAAAGGGCGACGAAGCAAAGGCTGCTGAAGAAGCAGGTGCAGAAATCGTCGGTGCAGAAGACCTCGTTGCAAAAATTCAGGGCGGCTTTATGGATTTCGATGTATGTATCGCCGCTCCCAACATGATGGGACTTGTTGGTCGTCTCGGTAAGGTTCTCGGTCCCCGTGGTCTTATGCCTTCACCCAAGGCAGGTACTGTTACTCCCGACGTTGCTAAGGCTGTAAACGAAGCTAAGGCAGGTAAGATCGAGTACAGACTTGACAAGACAAACATCATCCACTGCCCCATCGGCAAGGCTTCCTTCGGTGCAGAAAAACTCTATGAGAACTATGCAACACTTCTTGATGCTATCATCAAGGCAAAGCCCGCTGCTGCTAAAGGTCAGTACATCCGTTCCTGCGTTGTTTCCTCAACAATGGGCGTCGGCATCAAAATCAATCCCAACAAGGTTCTTTCAAGTGCTGAATAATTAAAAAAATATATTGACAAAAGCATTATCCTGTGATAATATACTTTTGTTGCTGTTCTAAAGACAGCAGGTGCATTAATTTGCGTAAGTTTTACCGCCTGCCGAGGAATAGGAAATAGAAACTGAAATGTTTTTATGCCCTTTCGTCGTGCTATGGCGGAAGGGCTATATTTATTAATTTCATAAGGCAGGTGAAACAATTTGCCAAGCGTAAAGGTTTTAGAAGAAAAGAAGGCTCAGGTTGCTGCTCTTAAGGAGAAGTTTGACGGTGCTGTTGCAGGTGTTGTTGTTGATTACAAGGGTATTTCCGTTGCTGACGACACAAAGCTCCGTAAGGAACTCAGAGAAGCAGGCGTTGAGTATTCAGTAGCAAAGAACACACTTATCCGTCTTGCTATCGACGGTACCGCACTTGCAGCTATGGACGATGTTCTCAACGGAACAACAGCTGTTGCTACAAGTAAGGAAGACTATGTTGCAGCTGCAAGAATCCTTTCCAAGTTCGCTGAAAAGAACGATAACTTCAAAATCAAGGCAGGTTTCCTTGATGGTGAGCTTATCTCTCTTGAAAAGGTTGACTCTCTTGCAAAGCTTCCCTCAAAGGAACAGCTCCTTGCAACAGTATGTATGGCATTCCAGGCTCCTATGGCATCTTTTGCCCGTGTTATTCAGGCTATAGTTGACAAGGACGGCGAGGCTGCTCCCGCAGAAGCACCCGCAGAAGAAGCTGCACCCGCAGCAGAAGAAGCAGCAGAATAATTGCTGTAGATTAAATTAAAAAATTAACTAAATTTATTTATTTGGAGGAAAATTAAAATGGCATCTGAAAAGATTATTGCTATTGTTGACGCTGTTGCTGAACTTTCAGTTCTTGAACTCAGCGAACTCGTTAAAGAAGTAGAAGAAAGATTTGGCGTAAGCGCTGCTGCTGCAGTTGCTGTTGCTGCTCCCGTTGCAGGCGAAGCTGCTGCTGCTGAAGAAAAGACAGAATTTGACGTTGTACTCGAGTCCTTCGATGCAGCTGCAAAGATCAAGGTTATCAAGGTTGTTAGAGAACTTACAGGTCTCGGTCTTGCTGAAGCTAAGGCTGCTGTTGAAGCTGCTCCCAAGGCTCTCAAGGAAGGCATCTCCAAGGATGACGCTGAAGCTGCAAAGGCAAAGCTCGAAGAAGCTGGCGCAAAGGTTACAATCAAATAAGTTATCTGAAAAGAATACTTATCCGCACTTGTCCGAATGGTCAGGTGCGGTTTTTTTTGTTGCCGTCCGGTAAAAAAATAAACAGACGTTTAGTTGGATTTTTTCTGCTTTTGTCTGAAAAGTTTGACTTTTTATGTGTTTCTTGCTATAAAGAAAATATAAGAGCGCCGAAAGGAGATTACTATGGATAATATTTTTGTTGAAGAAAATGTCAGTTATGATAATCTGAATGACGGAATACCGAAAAAGAAAATTATTCTGTTTTCTGTTCTTGCGGCTTGTCTGCCCGCGCTTTTTGAAGAGCTTGGCACTCCTGTTGTGTATGAAATTATGTCCCGTAATATCAATATTTCGCCTGTTTTTATGTCAGGAGCCGGGATCTTTATCAGCTTTATTGCAGCAGTAAGCAGACTTGTCCTTCTTGCTGCAGGAGGCAAAAGCATTACCTGCTCAAAATACGGTGCTGTGAGATTTACGGGTATTTTTGTGTTTTCTGCCGCGATTGCCTCTTGTGTTACGGGTGTTTTCGGTTTTCTTGAGCATACACCCGCTCATACTGAAATTATTGAATGGTTTTTTGTTGTGCTGAGCATCATTTCAGCCCTGATTGCTGCAGCTCTTTGTATAAAGCTTTTTATTATTTTTGAATACAGAGCCGAAAACCGATATGTCACAGCCGCAGAAGCTTCTCTTTTCAGAAAAAAGCTGATTATTTTCCTTGTTATAACGTATGCCGTCAGCTTTATTACAGTCGGTATTGTGCCGTTCATTTATGCCCTGACAGGTACTGAAGCAGAAGCTGCTCAGCCGCTTTTGTATGTCACCGATATAATTTCATCGTTTGCGGCAATTCTTATAATGTGCCTCATTTATAAGCTCGCTTACGGTGTCAGAAAAGTAAAAGCCGATGTCATAGGCTTTGGCAGTGCATATTATATCGGCGGGGCTGTTACCGCTCCTGCAAACCTTCTTGTAACAGGGCTTTTGCGGGGACTGATTGTTACGGGAATCGGCAACTATATAGCACTTGTGCAGGGCTTTATCACGATGGGCCTTAGTCTGATTACAGGTATTTTATCTCTTGTGATTATGTTTAAGGTTCTGAAAATCTTCTTCCCCGTAAAGGAAGAGCCTGCCCCTGAGCCTGATGACCGTGCCGAACGGATTCTCGGAAATCTTATAGCATCCAAGAAGGATACGGATGCCGGAAATTAAATAAGAAAAAATCTTACGATTTATCAACCCCCTACCCCCAATCTTGGGGGCTGTAGGTGTTTCTTGTTATATGTAAATTGCTCACATCGCGAGCAATTTCCTATATAATAAAAAATGCGGACATCAGAGGAGAAATTCCTTGATGTCCGTTTGCTGTTATGCTGTTATCATCCGATATGCTTGATTGCGGCAAGTGCGGCTGTGGCACCGTCTGCGGTGGCTGTGGTAATCTGTCTTATTTCCTTGCTGCGGCAGTCACCGGCAACGAAAATGCCCTCAAGATTTGTTTTACAGCTCTCGTTTGCATCCACATAACCGTAATTATTGAGAGTAACGGTGTCCTTTATAAAATCTGTTGCGGGAATAAGTCCTATGGCAACAAAACAGCCGTCACAGGCTACAGTGCTTTCAATTCCCGTATCGGTGTTGGTGATTTTAATGCCCGTAAGAGCGTTTTCACCCTCAAAGCCCGAAACGATTGAGGAACAGATGATTTCAACATTGTCCTTTGAACGAAGAATATTCTGCAGAGCCTCCTCACCAGTAAGGGTGGGTAGATTTTGTATTACCGTAACCTTTTTTGATGTGGCGGAAAGTAAAATTGCTTCCTGAAGTGCAGAATTTCCGCCGCCGATAACGGTAACGTCCTGTCCTGCATAGAAGGCACCGTCGCAGACGGCACAGAAGGAAATTCCGTTTCCGAGGTAGTTTTCCTCACCCTCAACACCTAAATGTCTGTGGGCGGCACCCGTAGCAATAATAACGGTTTTTGCGGTATATGTTCCGTTTTCCGTACCAACCTCTTTGATATCGCCGTTTTTTATCTCGGTTACGGTTTCAAGCTCAAATTCCGCACCGAGAGAAATTGCATGCTCCACCATCTTATCTGCAAGCTCGGCACCCGTAAGCTCGTTGAAACCGGGGTAATTTTCAATTTTAGGTGAGAAGGTCACCTGACCGCCGAAGCCGCCCTTTTCAATAACAAGCACACTCTTTTCGGCACGTCTTCCGTATATTGCGGCGGTAAGACCTGCAGGCCCTGCGCCGATAATTATAATGTCGTACATCTTGATTCTCCTGAGTTAAATGTTGTCGTTTGCCGTATTGACAAGCTCGCTTCTTCTTTCGGCAAGCTCGTGGTACATCTGTGCTCTCTTCTCTCTTGTAAGAGGCCATAAGAACTTAGGAATTATGCCGAGAGCACCTGAAATTGTGGGAACTGCGGAGCATAAAGCAAAGAGCCAGAATTTTGTGCGGTCGCTCTGAGTACCGATTTTGATACCCTGAACGTAGCCGATTTTCTTGAGTATAATGCTTTTTACGGAGTTCATAAGAGAGCTCTGTATCTTCAGAACAAGGCTCTTTGCAACGGAGGTTGTGGCTTCCATTCTGTAGCCGTTTTTCCATTCGCAGAAGTCCATAGCCTCGTTCCAGAGGTCGTTGTTGATAACCTTGTTTACGCCGAATGCCCATTTGTAGAACCATTCACGCACACCGACTGCAACAACCATGGGAATCATCTTTGTGTAATTCTTTCCTATTATACCGAAAAGGAAGTAACCGAGAGCCAGTATGTCGCCGTAGATATCTGCGCCTACCCATAAGGCCTTTGAAGAAAATCTCTTTCTTAAGAAGGGGATGAAGCCGTAGGAAATACTGCCGTTCAGCGAGGAGGGGATGTTTGCAAGGGTTATAAGTGAATATGAGCCGAAAACATCAATAAAGTAGTTGCTTTCACTTGTGCTGACCGCAAAGCCTCCGAGGAAATCGGAAAGGCACATAAGAAGAACGGGGTAGTTGGTGACGATTGCACGAAGGCCTTCCTTTATGTTGGGACGCTCAAGGGACTGAGGAACTCTTTCCTTTGAATTGAAGAAGTAATAAAGAGTAAGTCCCGAGGACAGCACGCTGCAGCCTACACCGAAGGTCATAAAGGCGGTGGAAAGCTTCATGCCTATTTTTTCGTTTACTATAAGGTCGTAAAGAGCACCGAATATGTATCTCGGCATATCCTCACCGAGGTAGCCCGAAAGAAGCTCTGCGAGTGTTATAAGCCGCACTCGTTCATTGGGGTTCGGCGTTGTGGTCGACATATATCCGCCCTTGGCAAGGTTCATTGCCGTGGTTGCCGTTTCCTGAATAACGGTGAATGCGAAATAGAATATAAGCTTGGGTATATGTGTACCCGATGTGTTGGGGAAAATAAAGGGGATAATCCAGTAAATTGCACCGAGAAGGGTGAGGGGCACCTGAAGTCCTAAAAGATAGGGACGGAACTTGCCAAGTCTTGTTCTGGTGCTGTCAACAAGGGAGCCTAAAAGGACGTCGTTTATGGTATCCCAGGCGCTTGTGAAGATGTTTACAACGGCATTGACCGTGAAGTCGATTTTAACGACGTCCCATATAAATCTTTCCTGAAAGCCGTTAATGTTGAAGGTGTTTGAAACATCGTTCAGAACATAGGCTACAGATTCCTTTACACCGACATAATTGAAGTTTTCGTAAACATTTACCTGATTTTCGGGGATTGCCGTTATTTTTTCATTATCCATAATTGTTCCCCCTTAATCCGTTACTGTGACGGTACATTCTGCGGCAATAAAGCCTTCTTCGGAATATGCCGTGATTATTGCCGTGCCCTTTCCCGTTGCGGTGATTTCACCGTTTTCGCTGACCTTGGCAACGCCTTCGTCAGAGCTGTGGAAAAGCACTGTTTTTATTGTTGCATCATCGGGTGATACCTTTCCCGAAATTTCCTTCTTTTCACCTGTTTTCAGTGTCACCGCGGTGTCACTGACGGTCATTTTTTCAACTGGAGTTACAACATAGACCTTGCAGGAGTCCGTAAAGGTTTTTCCGAGATACTGAAGTGTTACTGTGACAGTAACGCTTTTCTCACTTTCATTTACTGCCGAAACCTGTCCGTTTTCGTCAACCGTTGCAACCGACTCGTCGGAGCTTGTGAAGGAAAGCGTATATTCATCTTCACTGAGATTGCTTTCGGTAAAGGGTGTGATAGTGAGAGTATCATAGCCGTTTTTTGTAAGAGTTTTGATGTCCTCTTCAATTTTTATTCCCGCATAGGAAATTTCATAGCTTTCCGTGAAAACGGGTGTCATTGAAAGGGAAGCAGAGCCTGCCTTATAAAGTGTATTTACAAAGGAGATGTTGGAGGAGTATGTATATGCACGCTCTACTGAAAGACAGGAAATTTCCTTTGTCTTATTATCGTAGGTCAGCGTGAAAACTACATCGCAGGGAACAAGCTTTTCATTTATTGAAGAGAAAACGCTCTCGTTTTCCTTTGCAAGCATTGAAACCGCGGTTTTGTCCTTTGCACTGAAATACATATTTCCGAAAACCTTTGTATAGGTAAGCTTCAGCGTAATTTTGTCGTTTTCATTTTCACAGCTATATAAATCGGGAGTGCTTTCGGGAAGAATTTCAGGAAGTGCCGAGGCATCCTCACCGTATTTAATTGAGCTTTCCTCAAAGCCTTCCTTCATATGTGAACTGAATTTCCCCGAAAGGAAGGAGAAAATTTTTTCCGCATTTTCATTACTGCACTTAATATCCCTGATTTCAATTTCTGTTTTTCCGGAATATCTGATAATTCCGCTTGAAACGGCATCATTTATAAGGGAAGTAAACTGTGAGAGAGCCTCTTCATTTGTTTCGGGGACAGCATATTCATCCGTCTCAAGAACGCTTATGTCAAAAACACTGCCGGGCTGAACGGATTTTGCGGTTATGATAATTGCAATGCTTGAAGCAAAGATAACAACAACGGGAAGAATTATGGTAATAAGAAGTATGCTTTTTACGTTAAGCGTTTTTTCCGAAAGCTTCATTTTTTCTTCCCCCTTTTACCTTTTTTTGTTTCTTTTTCCTGTGCCTCGTCTTCCTTTACAATGGGAAGAGAAAGGTCATCAAGGGTAATTTCACCGGCATTAAGTCTTTTCTTTATTTCAAGACGTGCCTTGTCGGCTTCCTTTAATGTAAACTTGGGAGGATTGAGATATAAAAGAAGTGAAAGCACGGCGAGAGCACCTATAACAAGTGCACTTATAATTCCGCCGAAAAATGCCTTGGCTGTTATGAATTCATAAGCACCGGAAAGGGTTACTGCGAAAAACGAAAGCACTGTGCCTGTCAGCTGGAAGCACATTGCAAAAGCACTGCAGATAAGAATGCCCAAGGAGGTCTTTTTAACGTTTACAAAGCTTAAAAGCCATAAACAGAACACTGCGACAAGGCATA
Organism: Acutalibacteraceae bacterium; assembly: GCA_045590915.1. Lineage (GTDB taxonomy): Bacteria > Bacillota > Clostridia > Oscillospirales > Acutalibacteraceae > RUG806. Next base: position 9,400 of record JAZNRX010000101.1, read on the forward strand.
ATGCCGCGAGAATAAGAAGTCCGAAGCAGACGATTGTTATTATGTAAAGCTCCGTGGCAACCCCCAGTGAATAAAGCGGCAGGAGAATGTTCAGAATTCCGTCGCTTATGAGGGAATATACACCCAATGCCCCTACGGAAATATTCTGCTCCCACCACGGAAATGAAAGCTGAACATTGAAGTGAGGTGCGAGAAGTGATGCCACTGCCAAAAGCAGAACAACAAGCCTTGCTATCTGAATTTTTCCGCCGATAAATGCAGTCTTTATTTTTGCAACCAGAAGTCTTGCGGATGCTCCTTCAAGTTCTGTCTTTTTCGCATCACGCATCAGGTCCTCTTCCTGAGTGTAATACATAATATGAACACCGCAGCTTTTGCAGTTTGGTGAAAGGTCAAATTTTTTGATTTCAACCCCGCATTTAGGACACTTCAAGAAATCACCGCCTTAAAATATACTTATACATATTTTAATAAAAATAAACGGATTTTTCAATCTTTCATTGTTCCGAAAAAAACGCCGAACTTTTGTCTATTATATATAATCGTTGAGTATGAAGACATTTTGCCGTTGAAATTCCAAGGTTTATTGTGTAAAATGAAAATAACTACTATATGTGAGGAAAATTTATGGGAAGTCATTTTTTTGCTTTGTTTTCAAGAATGAAATATATTGACCGATGGTCTCTGATGAGAAACACGGATGCGGAATCTCTGTCACAGCACAGCCTTGATGTTGCGGCAATTTCACACGCTCTTGCGGTTATCGGCAATAAAAGGCTGGGAAAAAGCTATGATACGGGAAAAATTGCCCTTATAGGTATGTATCACGATATGCCTGAAATCATAACGGGGGATATGCCCACACCGGTGAAATATCACAACAGTGAAATAAGGGATGCCTTCGGCAAAATCGAAAAGGCGGCACAGAAATCCCTTCTCAATACTCTTCCGGAGGATTTTCGCGGTGAATATGAAGAATATCTTATTCCCGATGAAAAAAGTGAGGAATACCGTCTTGTGAAGGCGGCGGATAAAATTTCCGCACTTCTCAAATGTATGCTTGAGGAAAGAAGCGGAAATACGGAATTTATAAAGGCAAGAGAAAGCACAGAAAAATCCCTTCATAATATGAACTGCGATGAGGCTGAAATTTTTCTTTGTGAATATCTCGAAAGCTACGGAATGGTTTTAGACACCGTTTTAGAGGATAAGGAGTAATTATGGATACCTACAGTATATTGAAAGCAATCTGCGAAGCAGCATACGAGAACGGCTCTGACAGTGAAACCCACGCTGTCATCAGAAGTTTTATGTCGGAATTTTCCGATGAGATCCGCTCGGATGCATTGGGAAATATAATCTGTACCGTAAACAAGGACGGTGAGGGAGATACTGTTTTCAGTGCCCATATGGATAAAATTGCCATGCTTGTAACGGGCATTGATAAGAAGACGGGAATGCTTAAAATTGACCGCTCGGGCGGAGTTGACATCCGTGTGCTTCCCGCCGCACGCGTTAAGGTGCTTGGCAAAAAGGAGCTTCACGGCTGTATCACAAGCACACCGCCCCATCTTACAAAGGGCGACAGAAGCACGGCTCTTCCCGTAACAGAACTTTATGTAGACTGCGGTCTGCCCTATGAGGAAATTTCGGAGATTGTGTCTCTCGGCGACAGAATAGAATATCTTTGTCCCCCCGAAAGACTTTTAGACGACAGAGCTTCGGGTGCTTATATGGATAATGCGGCAGGCTGTACCGCCGTTATTCTCGCTTGTGAGAAGCTTAAAAAAAGCGGAATAAACAAAAAGGTCACTGCAGTTTTCACCACAAGAGAGGAAACGGGAAAGGGCGGTGCACAGACCTCCTTTACCGCACTTCAGCCGGAATTGGCTCTTATAACAGATGTGTCCTTCGGCACGGCTCCCGGTGTTCCGAGAGAATGCTCTTCTCCCTTGTCATCGGGCGGCATGATATGCATTTCTCCCATTTTGCAGAAAAATGTTTCAGATATGCTCATATCGGTTGCAAAAAATAACAATATTCCCTATACCGTTGAGGTTATGGGGGCAAGAACCATGACAGACAGTGATGTTGCTGTCACCGCAGGCAACGGTATCCTGACGGGGCTTGTCAGCGTTCCTCTTATAAATATGCACACTCCCGTTGAAACACTGGATCTGAAGGATGTTGAAGCGGTAGCAAATATTTTCTTCAATACGGTAAAGGGGGAATGAGTATGTTTGAGCTTTTAAGAGAGCTTTGTACTCTGAACGGCACCTCGGGCAGAGAACATAAGGTGAGAGAATATATAATTTCAAGACTCGGGGATGTGCCCTATACCGTTGATGCTATGGGAAATCTCATTGTTGAGGTAAAGGGAAAAAAGAGAGCAAAAAATAAGGTTATGATAGCAGCCCATATGGATGAGGTGGGCTTTATTGCCACATATATATGTGATGACGGACTTATAAAGTTTGACACCGTAGGCGGAATTCTTCCTGCAGTTATGTCAGGCAGACGGGTTATTTTTGAAAACGGCACCGTCGGTGTAATAGGTGCCCGTCCCGTGCATCTTATGAGTGAAGCGGAAAAGAAAATGCTTCTGAGTGAGGATAAGCTCTATATTGATATCGGAGCCTCCTCCCGCGAGGAAGCCGTGAAATATGTTTTACAGGGGGACTCTGCGGTATTTTATGCTCCCTATGAGGAAATCGGAAATAAAATCGTTTCAAAGGCACTCGATGACCGCTTCGGCTGTACGATGATGCTTAAAATGCTTGAGGAAGGCACAGAATATGATATGACCTTCGTGTTTACCGTACAGGAGGAAGTGGGACTTCGGGGTGCGGGCTGTGCCGCCAACAGAATAAGACCTGACTTTTCAATAGTTCTTGAAGCCACCACTGCCGCCGATGTTTCGGGTGTTGCCGATGAAAACAGGGTTTGTGTTCAGGGTGAGGGGGCGGTTATTTCCTTTATGGATAATTCCACCATTTATGACCGTGAGGTTTTCCTTAAGGCACTTGAAATCGGAAAGGAAAAGGGTATAAGAGTACAGGTAAAATCCGCAGTTGCAGGCGGAAACGATTCGGGAGCCATACATAAAAGCGGTGTGGGCGTGCGTGCCGCCGCCATAAGTGCCCCCTGCAGATATATCCATTCAGCCTCCTGTGTGCTTCACAAGGATGACATAATTTCCTGCTATGAGCTTGCAAAGGAACTGGCAAAGGAGCTGGCACTTGCTTAAATTCAGAAGAATAACCGAAGCTGACAGAGAAATACTTAAAAACAGGTGCCGTGATATACTTCACGGCACTGAAAGCTTTACCTGTCTTTCCTGTCTTTCTCACTGTGAGGAGCTTTTCTGGTGCGGTGTGACTGAAAACGATGAAATAAAAGCTCTAATTATAAACACGGGTGACGGAAATTTTACGGTTTTCGGTGATGAGACTCCCGATTTTATCGCCCTTGAAAAAAGATGTACTATGGTATACCGAAAAAATGAGGCTTTTTCGGAGAATGATGTGACGGAGCTTGAAAATTCCCAAATTGCCCAATTTTATAAAAAATATTCGTCCGCTTCTTCTATGGGCTTTGACGATATGACAAGATATGTAAACACGCTTCACTGTAAAAATAAGGGCTTTTGCAAATTCTTCGGAATAAAGGAAAAGGGAAGTCTCATAAGCGTTGCCGCGGTTGTCGGGGTAAACGATAAATTTTCTCTCATAGGAAATGTTTTTACCGTAAAGGAGAAAAGAGGGCAGGGATTTGCCCGAAAATGTGTAGAAAAATGCATTGAGTTTTCCGTGTTACAGGGAAAAATTCCCGTTCTCTACTGTGATGAAAATATGACAGCATATTATAAAGGATTGGGGTTTGAGGAAATATGAACAGATGTACGCTTTGCCCCAGACACTGCGGTGTTGACCGCAGTGAAAAAAAAGGCTTCTGCCGTGTCAGCGATAAAATAACTCTCGGCAGAGCAGGACTTCATTTCTGGGAGGAGCCCTGTATTTCGGGTTACGGCGGCTCAGGAACCGTATTTTTCACAGGCTGTAATATGGGCTGTATCTTCTGTCAGAACGAGCCTCTTTCAAAGGGCATCGTGGGTAAAGAGGTGTCGGAAAAAAGGCTTCGTGAAATATTCTGTGAGCTGATAGACGACGGAGCGGATAATATAAATCTTGTCACTCCCACCCATTTCGTGCCTGAAATTGCGAAGGCTCTTTCGAAGGAAAGGCTTCCCGTCCCCGTTGTGTATAACACATCATCCTATGAGGAAACAGACACTCTTAAAATGCTTGAAGGTCTCATTGACATATATCTTCCCGATCTGAAATATAAGGACAGTGCACTTTCAAAGCTTCTTTCGGGTGCTCCCGATTATTACGAAAAAGCAGTTCCTGCCATAAGGGAAATGATAAGGCAGACGGGAGAGGAAAAATGGGATGATGACGGACTTCTTCTTCGCGGTGTCATAATAAGACATCTTGTGCTTCCCGATTTTCTTTCAAATACCTATGACATCATAGATACCGTATCCACGCAATTCCCCGATGCGATGTTCTCTCTTATGAGCCAGTACACACCGCCAAAAAAACTGCTTCCCGTAGAAAGCCTTAACAGAAGACTTACGGAAGAGGAATATGAAAAAGCGGTGGATTATATGTACCTTTCGGGAATAGAAAACGGCTTCGTTCAGGAGCTGTCCTCCGCAAAAGAGGAATACACCCCCGAGTTTAATCTACACGGAATATAAATCATAATTCAGCAGCCGCAGACTGCTGAATTATGATTTGACTTTTTTTTGTTGTTTTGGTATATTTGTTATTAAGAAATATAGTTGAGGTGCTTTATGGTTAAGAAAATTGTTTCTGTTATGCTTTCCTTGGTGTTTTTGTTTACCGTTGCGGTGGTTCCCGCTTTTGCTTCTGAAGAAAAGCTTCTGGGCTGGGAGGACCTGACGGAGAATACATATCCCTTTGTTTTCGTTCACGGAATGGGCGGTTGGGGTGCTTATGAAACCGCAGCTCCCATGCCTTACTGGGGCGGTATGAACTTTGAGGGACTTAAAATGAGTGTTGACGATACCAACATCGTTGATATTCTCAATTCCTACGGCATTGAAACCTATGAAGCATCCGTGGGCCCTTTCTCAAGTGCCTGGGACAGAGCCTGTGAATTATATGCACAGCTTACGGGTACGGTTGTTGACTACGGTGAGGCTCATTCAAAGGCTCACAATCACGACAGATACGGCTATTCCTATGAGGGAAATGCTCTTATGGGTGAAAACTGGGATATGACTACCCCCATTAATATTATGGGACATTCCTTCGGCGGTCCCACTGTCCGTCTTTTCACCTCTCTTATGTATTACGGCGATGCTGATGAAATTGCCGCTACAGGTGACGATACATCTCCTCTTTTCACAGGCGGTCACGATGTTATTCACTCCTGTGCTACATTCTCAAGCCCCAATGACGGTACACCTATTGCGGATTTCCTTGTAAATCTCAAGCTTCTTTCCCTTATCGCATTTTTCGGTAATGTTTTAGGTGTCCTTTTCGGTGATGAAATGAGCATGTGGCATCTTCGTTTCGGACATTTCGGCCTTACTCCCAAGGAGGGAGAGGAACGTGCAAAATTCAGCATCAGCAATATTGTGAATTTCTATAATTCTAACGATAACTGCGGTTATGATATGACAATAAAGGGTGCAAAGGAGCTTAATGAAAAAATCAATATTGCCCCCAATACCTATTATTATTCATACACAGCTATTGCAACCGAGGAAAACCTTGTGGGTATGCAGAAGCTCAACACACCCTCTCTTTTCTCCTTCTCCTCCTTTGTTTTAAGTGCCTATGAGGGAAAGACCATTGACGGCGTTGAAATGACAAAGGAATGGGCAATTTCCGACGGTATTGTGCCCTTTGCAAGTGCAAAATGTCCTATGAAGGATGCCGAAAATGCAAAATATTACACCGAGGCTATTGAAAACGGTGAGGAAATTGAAACAGGCAGATGGTATATTATGGATCCCCTTATGGATTTCCAGCACGCAAGCTATATGGGTACTGTCGGCTGGCCCACATCCGTTGAGGACTTCTACACAGGCTATATCAACACGGTAAACAGCAGATAAGAAAAAAACCAAGCGGAAACGCTTGGTTTTTTTAATGCAGAATGCAAAATTGCGGATTAAGCCACTTCGTGTCTTAATCCGCTTCGCTTTGAAACGCTCGTTTCTTCGGAACATCGCTGAGCCTTGATTGCATTTATGTAGGGGTGGCTCCGAAGTCCGAATTCTCCTTACTGCTTCTGGCTGTTGATAAACTCCATTGTGTCTTTAAGGCTTTCTTTGAGAGGTCTGGGGTTATAGCCCAGCTCTCTTTGTGCCTTTTCATAGGAGAAGTTGCAGTTTGAGCAGAGCTTTCTCACGGCATAGCGTGTGAAAAGGGGAGTCTGTCCCGAGACCTTATAGAAGACCTCCATAACGGGAGCGGCAACATCAATAATGCCCTTGCCCAGCTTGATTTTGGGAGGCTTATTTTCACAGACTTCGGCTAAAAGTCTTATAAATTCGTCAACGGAGCAGCTTTCGTTGCACAGCAGATAAACCTCACCTGCACCGCCCTTGTCGCCTGCAAGAACAGTTCCGATGGCAACATCGCGGACATCGACGAAATTATATCCGC
>JAZNRX010000102.1:0-4188 GCA_045590915.1 Acutalibacteraceae bacterium
TCCTAAGACCGCTTGGCCTCCGACTTTATTTGGGTGTCCCGAATAACTTTTCTGAACATCGGGACATCAAGAACCTTGCTATGCCAAGCACGGTCAGCAACAACTCGAAAGCGTTCAACAAGTTCGGTAGCCTCACGGGTAATTTCAACATACTTAATCTTCATCATAGGCTTCATAACCGTTTCATTGATACATCTGCGAACATACTGCGAGCGAGTTATTCCTGCCATATCTGCTTCTTCATCAAGGTCTTTTAATTCTTCATCGTTCAGATAGAAGAATATTGTTTTGGTGTATTTCATTCTTACCTCCTTTCTGCGGGTTTTAGGGGTGCGGGTCTCCGGCGGAGACCTTTGAATGCATTTTGTATTCAAAAGCACTGACCGAGCCGGCAGGCGAGAAGTCCCTAACGTGCGGATTTGTATGCACAAATCCAATGCTCGCTAAGACTTATGCCACGGACAAAGCCGTGGTTTTGTTTTGCCTTTCGGCTGGTACTAAATCATAGGCATCAACTCCTTATTTTTTTGATGAAGGGCAAAAACTTCTCTCACTTATTTGGAATTTCAGAGGGTGTTTTGTATAGTCTGTTTTCATAAAATTTAAAATTACCCTTCATTATGTTTGCACTGGGAGAGGGCAAATTGGGGTGATTTTTCAGAGAAAATTTAAATATCCCTTCACTTATTTGAACAAGCACCCCCAAAATGGACACCCAAAATTCGCTGTTTTCGGAAAAGTTCAAAAAGTTTTTTAAAAATACCCTCCACTATATATGCACTGGGAGAGGGCAATTTGTAGGGTGTTTTGCAAAAAAATTTAAAATAGCCTTCACTTATTCCCACCGAGAGAAGACATTTGTACGCCCTAATTCCGAAATATTTACAAAGAATTCAAAAAGTCCTCTCATTATGTTTGCACTGGGAAGAGGCAAATTGGGGTGATTTTTCGAAAAGAAATTTTCAAAAAGTGTAATTGTGACGGCAAAAGTGCCGTCACAATTACAATAATTATTCCGTGTTATCTGTAGGACGACGGCAGAATTGCCGTCACAATTTTTTAGGTATCAAAAAATGCCCTTCCAAAAATCGGGAAGGCAAAAAAGTTTCGATTTATTTAGATGCTATGTGTTGGGTCAATTTTAATCGGTCTGAATCGTGCGGAATTAACTTTTGTCGAATGGATTTTGTTTTTACGATGAATTGGCATTTAGAAAAAAACTGAACAGATAAAATTAAATTTTCACTGGTTTACAGTATATTTATAGATAGAAAAAATCTAAATTTCAGGTCAAAAAAACAAAAAGCTGTGTTTAAATTATTCTTGACAATTTATCGGTTTTTATATTTAATAAAATAAGTTAGCGGTGGCTAACTGCTTTTTAAAATGTACGGTTAGCTGTAGCTAACCGCTTTTTAGAAATGCTGGTTAGTGGCAGCTAACCCTGTTTTCTTATGTTGGAGTGGTGCAGGTGTTTATAACACAAGCAGTTCTCCGGTAATACATATTCTATATTTCGTACTCTAATATATTTCATCAGACACAGAGAAATACATAATATCAAATATCATTGAAGATTTCTATTACGGCAACATCTTGCGGATGTTTCCTGCTGTTTTTGATCAGACTGTTCTGTTACACAGTTTCTTCTTTTATTATTTTGCCGTTACTGTCTGTGAATATGAGCTTAATCTCATCTTGGTTAAAAATATATCCGCAGCCCGCAAAATAATTTTCATCATCCTTTTCAACTGTGCTGCCTATTACCACAGGGCTTATACTCCCGTTAGTGTTCCACTCAGTATTTTCAGGATAATAGACGTTGAGTTCGTGTGCATGGCCGCAAATCATAACCTCAGGCTTAACATTCTCTCTTAAAAGTCTTGCCCATTCAGCGAAAATATCCTGCTCTATATCAAAAGGAGGGTTATATCTGTGAGTAAAGGCATTGTGAGAAATCACAAGCTTATGCTTAATACCCTTGAACTCATATTCATTTTCTTTGTTTTTGATTATCTTCTTCAAAAATTCAGTCTGGCGTTCCCTGAAAGCATGGCAGGCAACGGTAAAGCCGTATTCTTCGTGATCGTCGGGCTTATCTTCGCCACAGTCAAGCAGTATTCCCCATATATTACCGAGGCGGAAGCTGTAATATGTATTACCCAAGTAACTGGGAGTGTAATCGGCAAATTTCTCTGCAAAATCACCTCTTAAATCGTGGTTACCTCTTGAGAATATGCAGGGTTTTTCACCTTTCATTAAAAGTGAGCATATTTCGTATATGTTAATAAATTTTGAAGGGTCACCGCTGTGTTCGATAACGTCTCCGTTTAAAATGAGAAAATCAATATCACCGAAAGTTTCCGCAGCCCTTACGGGCTCTTTGATAAGATTATGAGCATCAGAGATGTGGTAAGCTCTTATACCCTTTTCGGGTATGGGACAGAATTTATATCTTTTTTCCAGTACTTCTTCGGTTTCGGTGAAATACGGCTTTCTTTCAATAACAGGTCGGATGCAGACAGTGTATTCCCCGGCTTCATCCAGTTCATCCATAGGCACCTCAACCCTGTGTATCTCATTTCTTGAACGCATAACACCGTTGGATTCATCATAATAGAATTTATCCCTAACCTTAACAAAGAAAAGGCCGGCTTTTTCACAGGGCATCATAATTTGATAAGATTTATCCACTGCAAAAACTGCAGGGTCAAACTTAAAAAACTCACTCACACTATATTGCTCCTTAATTGTTTTATTAATATATTTCCGGTTAATGCGGATATGTAACTTTTCTGTCTGTGATGAGTTCAACAACGGATTGATAAAGCTTCATAAAGCTTTCCTGAACACTGCCCTTTACCGCAAGCTCAAAAGCAATTCTCTTTGAATATTTGTCACCGTTATCTTTTGCGGTTTCTATATAATCAAAATCAAAAACATCATAAAGACGCTCAACTCTTGTATCATAGGTTGAAGTATCATTTTCATCAATTTCAACAACACGGTAACCGTACTGAGTTGTGTAAGCCAGACCTTTGTAACGGGTCATGGGAGAGGTAAAGATATCAATCCCCTGATTTCTTACACCGAAGGCATTTGTGTGGTCGTGACCTGTAAACATCGCAAGCACATTGCCGTTTTCAACCAAAGCATCAAACTGACCGTCGTTATAATATCCGGGGCAGGGCTTTTCGTTGAGAGTGCCGTAGTTCACATTTTCGGGGTCGAAGGCATAATATTCGTCTTCATTATAAATATGCTCAATTGCATAAGGCTGTTTTGAATCAACCTTTTTAAGTACATCATAGATTTCGGGAACAATTATATGTTGAAATACAACTGAATTGACTTTTTCTCCGCCGTTATCAGACTTAAGCTTTGCGGAGGTTTCCTTATACCACTCAATCTGTTCGGTACGAACTCTGTCATAGTGTCTCGGATCATCCTCATCATAATCGCCTGAGTCAAATACCCAAAGATTGAATCCGACCTTGTCGCTGTCAGAAGCAAGAACGGGAATATTGAATGTTGCGCAGTTTTTGAAGCTTACGGATTCATCAGCAGTTATTACACAAGAGAAGGTATTATAATAATCCATAATATCTTTTCTTGACATCGGACCTGCCTCTGAATCGTGATTTCCGAAGGTTACGGCAACGGGAATATTTCTTGATTCAAATATATTCATCAGAGCGTTGATGAGCTTTTTTGTTTTTTCGGGGTCTTCGTTGGGATGTGTATTATCACCCGTAAGAACAACAAGGTCAGGTTTTTCAACATCGCAGGCTTCAGCGATTACCCATACTGATGCATCGAAATGCTTGTCATAGTTAAGATGCGTGTCGGCAATATGCAATATTTTAAGCTTGCCGTCGGAATTAAATCTGATTGTGGTATCTGTTTCACTCTGCGAATTTGCAGGTTCAAAATTGATATTTTTGTTTTCCGGATCGAGTTCAAAATAAATTATTCCTGATACAAAAAAAACAACCGATACTAATAGTGCAATTAATATAATTTTTTTTGCCATTTTTAATCTCCTTAGACAATTAAGTTTTATTACTTTAACGTAAATTCAGCATCGTTATCCGGAAAGCCTTTATTGTTTCCGATAGTATTAAGAAGCATGCTTTTCAAATCAACCTTGATACCGTTTTTGCTGAGTTTGGGTTCTAACTTTTTAAG
>JAZNRX010000103.1:0-13993 GCA_045590915.1 Acutalibacteraceae bacterium
GTTTTATGTACTTCATCAGTTGCGACAGCTACAGTATAGCCGCCAACATTATGAACAAGCTCTATTTCAACAAAGCCGTCTCCGAAAGAAAGAAGCTCTTCACCCTTAATGTTGTTTTCCTTCAAGAGCCTGTTGATAACGAGTTCTTTTGAGCACTGCTGTACCTGCTCATCAAGGGCACCGAAAATATTATTATCGAAAAATTTGTCTAATCCGAGAAGTGTTGCTTCTTCAATAACCTGAGGCTGATCTGTTCCGCTTGCACAGTAAACATCAATTCCGTTTTCTTTTAGTGCATTAAGAATTTCGTATGAGCCCTTAACAAGAAACTCATCCGGTGATGAAGTGCCGTCAGCAAGAGCCTTTCTCTTATCTTCTATTCTTAAGAACAAGCGGCGAAGATATTCGTTCTTGTATTCCATCGCATCCTTACCTGTTCCGCCGCGGCTTTCAATTTCATGCTTTAACTGCATACACTGGAAAATTGTCTGTTTGCCGGTCAGTTCATCAACAAAGTCTGTAACCAGTGCTGTAATTTCTTCATCGGTTTCTGTTCTTGCGGGGAGTGAATTGATAAACTCCTCGCAAAAATAAGGAATCATAATTTCTTGCCAGCCTTCTCTGATAAGGCTTAATGTACCGTCAAAATCAAAAAGAGCAGCCTTGAATTTTCTTCCTGCGGCAACATCTCTGATAATTTCAAGCGATTTACAGTTATTTGAGACACAATTATCCGACATTTCTCTTCTCCTTGGTATTTTTTATAATTATATACTTTAGTGCATCTTCAATCAAGAGTTATTTCATAAATACTTGAAAATCTTACTTTATTGTGTATAATTCAATTATTGGAGTGATTAATATGAAACTGACAACAATGTTGAATTCGGAAAAACTTTCCTTATCTTTTGAGGTTTTTCCGCCCAAAACAGATTCATCCTTTGAGTCTGTTGAAAAAGCCGTATTTGATATTGCACGTCTGAAGCCGTCATTTATGAGTGTTACATACGGAGCAGGCGGCGGTACAAGCAAATATACCTTGAGAATAGCTAAAGATATCAAGGAGGAATTTGGTGTTCCGTCTCTTGCACATCTTACCTGCGTTTCTTCAACAAAAGAAATAGTGAAGGAGCAGATTGAAAACATTCACAGAGCAGGTATCAGAAATATTATGGCGTTACGCGGTGACATTCCAGAAAATAAAAAGAATGATGACAGAAGTCTGTGGGCATATAATAATGCAGTTGAGCTTGTTCGTGAAATAAAGGAATCGGGATATGATTTTTGCATCGGCGGAGCGTGTTATCCTGAAATTCACCCGGAAAGCTCTGACAGAAGAACAGATATATTTTACCTTAAGCAAAAGGTTGATGCAGGCTGTGATTTTCTCACAACACAGATGTTTTTTGATAATAACCTGCTTTATAGCTTCCTATATAAAATACGTGAAGCAGGAATAACCGTGCCCGTAATTCCGGGAATTATGCCGATAACAAATGCAAATCAGATTAAGCGAGCCATTGATTTGTCCGGCTCACATATACCGCAGAGATTTATGGCACTTGTTGATATGTTCGGAAAAAATCCTGATGCAATGCTTCAGTGCGGAATAGCATATGCCACAGATCAGATTATCGATTTGTATGCTAACGGAATTAAAAATGTTCATGTCTATTCAATGAATAATCCCGTTGTGGCACAGAAAATTGTTGATAATCTTTCTGCAATTATTAAATAATTTTCGTTTGGAGTTAATATGAAAATTCTTGATTATATCAAAAACAATATTGTATTTCTTGACGGCGGTATGGGTACAATGCTTCAGAATGAAGGTCTTCCCACTGATGTTCGTCCTGAAATGTGGAATGCCGATAATCCTGATGCCGTTATATCCGTTCATAAGGCTTACTATGATGCAGGCAGCAATATAGTTTCATCCAATACCTTTGGTGTCAATGCTCTTATTTATGATGAAAAAGAAATGGAGCTGTTAATTAAATCCGCTTACGAAAACTGTCTGACAGCAAAGAAAGACTGCTTATCAAAGCAAGAAAAATTTATCGCATTTGATATCGGCCCCCTCGGTAAGCTTCTGAAACCTCTTGGAGAGCTTGATTTTGATGATGCCGTTGAGATTTTTGCTAAAGCTGTGAGAATTGCCGATAAACTCGGTTTTGATCTTATTTTTATTGAAACAATGAACGATTCCTATGAAACAAAAGCGGCATTGCTTGCGTGTAAGGAAAATTCCTCATTGCCTGTTTTTGTTTCAAATGCTTATTCTGAGGATGGAAGACTTCTGACCGGTGCATCACCTTCGGTAATGGCAGCTATGCTTGAAAGCATGGGGGCGGCGGCAATCGGAGCAAATTGCTCCTTCGGTCCGGAAAAGACTATGTCGGTTATAGAAGAGATACTTGAGAATACATCATTACCTGTAATAATGAAGCCTAATGCCGGTCTGCCGATGTTTGTTGACGGAAGAACTTTTTATGACCTGACACCTTCAGATTTTTCAGAAAAGGTAAGCGTTGCCATTGATAAAGGTGTCAGAATAGCTGGCGGTTGCTGCGGTACAACTCCTGATTATATCAGAGAGGTTGTAAGATTGAATGAGAAAAAATGTCCGTCTGAAATTTCAGTTACCGAACGAACTGTTGTGGCTTCTTCAAGAAAAACCGTTGAATTCGGTGAAATTCCTGTTCTTATCGGTGAAAGAATTAATCCTACAGGTAAAAAGCGGTTTAAACAGGCTCTTCTTGAAAATGATATAGATTATATCATTTCCGAGGGGATTGCTCAGCAGGAAAAGGGTGCCCATATTCTTGATGTTAATGTCGGGCTTGCAGGAATAGATGAGTCTGATATGCTTGAAAGGGTTGTTTCGCAATTACAGGCGGTTTGTGATCTTCCTTTGCAGATTGATTCCTCGGATCCGTTAGCGCTTGAACGGGCTATGAGAATTTATAACGGTAAGCCGCTTGTTAATTCAGTAAATGCAAAAGAGGACTCTATGAAAGCTGTTTTTCCTCTTATAAAAAAGTACGGCGGCACGGTGATTGCTCTTACACTGGATGAAAACGGTATTCCTGAGGATTGCCGTGGCAGACTTTTATTAGCTGAAAAAATTCTTGCTACAGCTAAAAGCTACGGAATAAAAAAAGAGGATATAATTTTTGATCCTCTCACAATGTCGGTGGCAACTGATAAAAACAGTGCGGCAGTTACCTTGGATTGTGTAAGGGAAATATCTTCAAGGCTTAAATGTAAAACTTCACTTGGTGTTTCCAATATATCTTTCGGTCTTCCGTCAAGAGACATGATTAACAGTTACTTCTTTTATGAAGCTATGTCTGCAGGACTGTCTTCTGCGATAATGAATCCGTTATCGGAAAAAATGATGGATGCATTCCGTTCTTACTGTGCACTTCACGGACTTGATGACGGTTTTGCTGATTATATTTCATATGCTGATAAAAAAATTGCCTCTGAACCTCAATCGGAGAAGCCGATAAATCTCGAACTGGCTGTTTTTAAGGGAATGGCAGAGCTTGCGGCAAGAATTACTTCCGATTATCTCAAAAATTGCGATGCACTCGAAATAATAAATAACCATGTTATACCCGCACTTGATAAAGTCGGTAGCGAATATCAGGAAGGACGGCTATATCTTCCGCAGCTGCTTTTAAGCGCAGAGGCCGCAGGAGCTTCATTTGACATTATAAAGAAAAATACTGTTGTTTCTTCAGAAAGACGTTCAAAAATAATTCTTGCAACCGTTGAGGGTGATGTTCATGATATAGGCAAGAATATAGTGAAAATGCTGCTTGAAAACTACGGCTTTGACGTAATTGATTTAGGGAAAAATGTGCCGTGTGAAACCATCATTGAGGCATTAAAGAACAATGATGTTTCACTTGTTTGCTTAAGTGCCTTGATGACAACAACTCTTGATGCAATGAGAAGATCTGTTGAACAAATCAAAATGTATTTTCCTGATACGGTAATTGTTGTCGGCGGAGCTGTCGTAAATGAAGAGTTTGCTGAACAGATCAATGCGGATTTTTATGCGAAGGATGCAATGGATGCAGTCAGAATTGCAGAAAAAATATATTCGGATATTAACTAAAAAACAAACCCGCGTTTTTTTCGCGGGCTTGTTTTTCTTATTATTTGGTTGAATATTCCTTAATGTTGTTTTCTTCGTTATAACGGACGATAATAGCATTAACATCATTTTTGCCTTTGTGTCTGTAAGGTATAATGCATAAAATCCAGTACATAATGAAGGCACCGATAAAGTTAAGCACAATATCGCCCATTGTGTCCATCAATGCGAATCTCATGGGATCTTCAACGGGGAAGAGGTGGAAGATTTTTTCAGGATCGCCGCCTGCTGAGGCAAGTGCATTTTCGTAACTCCAATGCTGTGCATCACCGCCAAAGAACTGGTCGAAAATAAACTCAAACAGCTCCCAAGCGCTTGAAAGAATAAAGCCGAAGCCAAGGGCTGTAAGATTTGCAATCTGATGGGGACAGGTTTTTTTGAATTTAAGCTGAGTTGCGGCAATGTACTCATAGCCTATATATACTGCTTCGGCTGTTCCAAGTGCATGTAATACCTTGTCATAACCGGGGAGTGTATAATAGAAATTAAGGTATGCACCGCCGAAGGAACCGAGGAAAAATCCTAAAGCTGTTATGTTCTGAAATTTAGGTGAAAGCAGTCTGAGTCTGCTGTTTTTCGGAAGCATCTGTGCAACCTCATAACCGAACATGCCCATAAGGTTTGCAAACATCTGTAACGGCTGGTTGCTTCCGAGATATTCATCACCGAATATAAGGGACTCAACAATACCGTATATCATCAGCCCTCGTAATATCCACCAATAAATCAATTCAGCCTTTGAGGTGTTTTTCAAAATTCTGTCTTTGTAGTCAATTATCGCTTTCTTCATACATATTTCTCCATAATTATTTTGTTAAATGATAACATTATAAACACAAATAATAATTCCATTTAGGAAATAAAATATTAAATTATGGTTAAGTTTCAAAAACAGACGATGAAAAAATCGGGTGAAATTGTTTAAAATTTATTCACAGAATTCAAAAACTGAGTATAAGATTATGTCGGATTTATACACAATATTGGATATCTTTCACAAAGAAAATATTGAAAATTCATCAATATGTCAGTTGACTGGAAAATTATAAAGTAATAAAATATACAAGGATATTATTTCATCCGAAATGAATACATACAAGGAGTGTCTTTTATGAAAAAAACAACTAAAATTGTTTCGGTTATCCTTGCAGTTCTTATGACATTATCTTGCTTCTCTGCAATTTCCTTTGCTGAAGAAGTTGATAATTATGATAAGAGAGTTGCAGGTTGGAATGCAAACTATGAGCTTTTCCTTGATCACCTTTTTGATGACAGCAGCTTCACAAGCTGGAGCTATGTTGACATCAATGAAAAGGCAATGAAGGATACTATGGCAACATGGACTGCTTTTGCGCTTTATGATGAAGCATGGAAGAACTATGCAACTCATCACATCGGCATTGAACAGGCTGAGCTTATTCTTCTTGCTTTGATTGAAAAGGCCCACTATGAATTTGATGACGGCTTCGTTGATGAATTCGTTGATATTCTTGAGCTCACAGAAGATGCTGCAGGACTTGTTGAAAAAGCAGCTGATATCATTAACAATGAAGAGTTTTCAAATGTTGTTAATTCTGAAGCTTGGGGTACAACTTGGACAGTTATCGGTAACGTAATTAAGGTTGCTCATGCTTATCAGACATATAGAGATAAGTTCATCGAAGAATATTCAAGAGTTCTTTCGGTTCAGCTTGCAAATCAGTACTATATCGACCTTCTTTATTACATTGCAGAAACAACTCCCTATGACATTCTCAAGACAGCAGCATTAAACCTTATTGCTGATATGAATGCCAGCGTTGAGTCTGTTGTTGATCAGGTTCTTCAGGGTGCTGTCGGTGACGGTGTTACTATGGGTATTGAAACCCTTATTGACCTTGCAATGAATTCAAATGTTTATACCGCAACGGCTCTGAAAGTTTATAACGGTATCAAGAGCGTAGCTGATTTCCTCTGGAATACAAATGAAGTATATCCTCATATGGAATCTGTACTTGCAGGTTATTATTTCCAGACTGCAGCTTCCGATTGGGCTGCCGAAGCTTATTATCAGGAAGAAGCTGAAAAGTCCTTCTTTGCTATCGACCTTCTTATGACAACAAGAAGAGTTTGCGAGCAGGAGCTTGTTGAATTCAAGAATGCTGAAAATGACGGTGCTGTAGGCAGAGTAAAGAATCAGCTTCACGGAACTCTTTGTGAAGATACTCTTGTTAATATTGAAGGTATCGACACAATGAGAAATATGATGTTTGAGCTGTCTCCCGCTGATTTCAGAGTTGTAACAGATTCTATTTATATTTACTGTCCTGTAGCAGTTGATCTTCTTGATGCAAATAATAATGTTCTCTTTACTCTTAATGACGGTGCTCCTGCCAATGTAGATAACGGTTACGGTGTATTCAAGAGCGTATATTCTGATTTTGCCGGTGACTATCTTAAGGTTCTTTACCTCTATGACGGTTACAGAGTAAGACTCAGCGGTACAAATAACGGTTATGTAACTCTTATTCATAAGGAGCTTCTTGATGACGGTTCTGTTAATGATTGGTCATTCACAGACGTTCAGGTTACTCCCAATACTAAGATTATCTTTGATACAGAAATAGAAGGCACTCCTGCTTATAAGCTTTCTGAGGGTGCAGGACTTCAGGTAATAAACTTCAATGATGATTTCATTCCTTCCAAATATCCCGAATATACAGCAAAGGATGTTGTAAATGCCGGTACTGATGTTGCTGATAAGGAAGTTAAGTCCTTCTGGGATAAAATTGTTGAATTCTTTGAAAGTATCGGACAGTGGTTCAGAGATCTTTTCGGTATTGAATAATTAATTCTGAATATTTTTTTCGCAGGTAACTTTTTGTTACCTGCGATTTTTCGATTATTGATTTTGAATTATTTAAGTGATATAATATCAAAAAACATAAAAGGGGTATATCTATGGAATTTGTGCCGAAGCTAAGATTTATTGTTACAAGTGATATTCACTATAAAATAGACGAGGATTTATCAAAAGACCGCTTTGAAAGGGGTATGAAGCTCGCGTATGAGTACGCATCACGATCGGAATACAAAGATATTGATGCTTTTTTTGCAGTAGGTGATTTTGCCAATAGCGGAAGAAAAGAAGAAATGCTTAAATTAAAGGAATCCCTTGATAAAGTAATTAAGCCTGAAACAAAAAAGGTTCTGATGCTTGCAAGTCACGAATTTCATTTTGCAGGACAGGAAAGTGCAGTTGCTTTATTAAAAGAAATATTCGATCAGGAGCCTGATAATTATTTTGAGCTCAAGGGATGTCCGTTTTTCTGTATTTCAACGGAGGATGGCTGTCGTATCAAGGAAGGAAAACAGGAATGGCTTGATAAGAAGCTGAAGGAAGCAGCAGAAATTGGCAGGAAAAGACCGTTTTTTGTTTTCCAGCATCCTCATCTGACTGATACTGTTTACGGAAGCATTAATTGGGGAGAGGACGATATAATCGCAATTCTTAATGATTATCCTCAGGTTATAGATTTCTCCGGCCATTCTCATGCACCCATCAATGATCCGAGAAGTATTCATCAGAAATACTTTACATCTTTGGGAACAGGCTCAATTCTTTATTTTGAGCTTGATGAATTTGATTTTATGTACGGCACTGTGCCGCCCGATTGCAAGGAATGTGCACAGTATTATATTGTAGAGGTAAATGATGAAAATTCCGTTAGGGTTATCCCCGTTGATATTCTGACTGAACAGTTCTTTTTTGACGGACTTTATATCAATACTCCTTGGAATCCCGACAGCTTTACTTATACATTTGACAGAGCACTTACGGAAAAGAAGCCATATTTTGATGACAGCTTCAGATGTAATTGCATTGTTGAGAGGAACAAGCTTAACATCAGCTTTACTCAGGCAAAAACTGATGATTACAGGGTAAACAGCTATTGTGTGGTTATAAAGAAAGATGACACCATTATTGCCCAGAAAAAAATATCATCGTCATATTACAGAATGAATATGCCCGAAATGTTAAATCTTTCTGTAGATTTTCCGTATGATTGCGGTGATTTTTCAGTTGAAATTACAGCTAACGGCTTCTGGTATGCTAAATCCGATAAATATGTGTACAAGTTTTCTGTTTGAGGTTTGCGATGACTGAAAAATTATATTTGAAAGACAGTTATATATTCTCTTGCGAAACTGTAATTACTGAAATTATTGTCGATGACACCTCAATTTCCGTGGCTTTTCTGCATACTCCGTTTTTTGCAGGAGGAGGCGGACAGCCGTCTGATTGCGGATATGTCAACGGTGTTTATGCCAAAGACGCATATGAAATAGACGGAATTGTCTATCACCGGCTGAATTGTAAGGAATTTCCCTACAAGGTCGGAGATAAAGTAACAGTGTCTGTCTGTGAGGATATAAGACTTGAAAGAATGCGTGCTCACACCGGTGAACACATACTCTCCGGTGTTGCCCATAATATGTTCGGTGTTGAAAATGTGGGCTTTCATATGGATGAAAACGGTCTTATGACTGTGGATTTCGACAAATATCTTGATAATAGTAAACTGCAATTGCTTGAAGAAAATGCTAACCGCTGTGTTATGGATAATGCAGAAATCAAAATTAACACATATGCTGTTGATGATACATCACAGCTTGATTTCAGAAGCAAGATTGATTTTACTGATGATGTGAGGATAGTTGAAATTTCAGGTGTTGATAAATGTGCTTGTTGTGCTCCACATCTGAGATTTACGGGAGAGGTCGGTTTAATTAAAATTCTTTCGTCTGCAAGTCACCGCGGCGGAGTACGAATTACATTGATTTGCGGTAGAAATTCATATGTTGAATTTGAGAAACGATACAGACAAATTCTTGATACTTCAGCTTTGCTATGCTCAAAATATGACGAGGTTGTTGAATCTGTTGCCGGTCTTATTGATAATAATAAGTCACTAAAATATGAAAAAGAACAAATCAGAAACGAATTATTAATTACTTGTGCGGCAAATATTCAGCCAGATGAGGTAGTTTTTGAGTTTTATGAAAAGCTGTCTGCTGATGAGCTTCGGATTATAAATAATGCACTTGCTGATAAATGCAAATATATATCATTACTGTTCTCCGGAAATGATACTGTCGGATACTCTTATTGTGTTTATTCTGACAGATTGAATCTTGATAAATTTGCTCGTGACTTAAAAAATTCGCTTAACGGATCGGGCGGCGGCAGGGGAACTATGATTCAGGGTAAGCTTAAAGCATCGAAGGATGATATTGTCAGATTTATTAATGAAATGAAGGTTGAAAATTATGAGAATGCGCAAAAAGAAGCATCTGGAGGAAAAACTTCTCAAATGTAATAATCTTATTGATATTCCGCCAGTCACTGAGGATTACAGAACATATATCGAAACAAAAGATTATTTTGAGTTTTCTGAAATGTTCGGAAACGAAAATCCTGTACATATGGAGATTGGCTGCGGAAAAGGTCAGTTTATTACTGAAATTGCCGGGAGAAATAAGGATATTAATTATATTGCTGTCGAAGTCAACAGGAATGTTATTTGTGATGCTTGCAAAAAGGCTCAGGAAGCACAGTTGGAGAATGTTGTATTTTTGCACTGCGGAGCAGAAGTCCTTGAACGCTTTATTAAGCCGGAATCAATCTCACGATTATATCTGAATTTTTCTTGTCCGTTTCCTAAGAAAGCATATGAAAACAGAAGACTTACCAATGTGAAGTTTCTTGATATTTACAGAAATATTCTTAATGAAAATGCAGAAATTCATCAGAAAACGGATAATATGCATTTTTTTGAATATTCCATTGAGCAATATACAATCGGCGGCTATAAATTAAAGAATATTTCACTCGATCTTCATAACAGTTCATTTGAAGGAAATATCGTAACCGAATATGAACATAGATTTTCTTCAATGGGTATGCCTATCTACAGGCTTGAGGCATATAAATAAAACCTTAAAAGCACACTTCGGTGTGCTTTTTTGTAATATAACGGACAGGTGTGACATAAAATTAATTGAATTTATAAATTTTAGGAGTGTTATAATGGAAATTAATAAAATTGCAACAAGATCTTTCTGCCTTCCGTTAGCGTTGAATGCTAAGCAAAGCTTTGAAGCAGACATAATTCTTCCGGATTATTATGATACAATAGGAAAATTCATAAAATGCTCGGTAAATCCGCATTGTGAGAACTATACATTTTCAGCTGGTAAATTAAGCATCTCTGGTTGTGCGGAAATATCTTTAAGCTATCTCGGTGAAAACAATAAAATATATCAATATGAAAACAATTTCAAATATACAAAAATCATACCTTGTGAAAATATTGATGAAATTGATGCTGTAAAAATATGTCAGGACAGCTCATCACTCAATTACCGTATAAACGGGCCGAAAAGAATTGAAATTAAATCAATAATTCATATTAATGCCTATGTATACAAATCTGAAAAAAAGGAAATAATTTCAGAACTATATGATGCTAAATTAGAATGTAAAAAAGAAACAAGAAATGTTTTGTTTGACTGCAGGTATCTTGTAAGAGAAATTAATATTTCAAACAGAGATAATCCGTTAAAAATCAATGAAGATATCAGATTTGTGCTCAGAAAGAATTGTTATGTTGATTTCAGTGAAGTAAAAACAATTAACGATAAGGTTTACATAAAAGGTAATGTTGAAATACAGTTTTCCTATCTCACAGAAGCGGATAATCAGTTGAAGCATGACAATATATCCTTGCCTTTTTCTGAGGTGATTGATTTCTATGGTATTGAAGAAGATAATATCTGCGAAATTGTTTCAAGTCAGGTATATATCACCTGTAATATTTTAAACAAAAGTGTAACTGATAATGATTTGGAGTTTGATGCTTCTATATCGATTTTGTTGAATTCTTATAAATCCGGTGAAATTGCTTATATTGATGATGTCTATTCCCTTGAAAATGATGTAAATACAAAATTTGACAGTTTTGCATTTATTGAAAATTCAGAAAAAGTCAGAAAAACATTAACTGTTACTTTTGATGCTGACTCATATGACGCAGATAGCTTTATTATTGCGGATTCCTATATTGAAAATCTTAATGTAATTACAGAAGTACGTGACGGTACTGTGAATTGCTTTGTTAACGCTGATTATAATGCACTTATAAAAACAGATAACGGTGCTTATTCTTTGATTTGCCGAAATAATAACTCCGAGACAGATATATGTCCGGCAGGTAAAACTGTTACTTTGTCAGATTATAGGGTGTTAAGTGTTTCTGCTTTACGTCTTTCTGACGGTAAAGTGAGGTTTACTGCTGATATAAACCTTAGCTTTGATGTAATAGAAATATGTAAAGTGAATGTGTTGACAGATGTCGCCGCAAGCTCGGATGGCTGCAATATAAAATCACCTGAAATTGTTTTGTATTTTGCTCAGAAGAATGAAAGTATATGGGATATAGCAAAGAAAAATAAAACATCTGTTGAATTGATAAGGTCAAATAATCCTGTGATCAGTGAAATTCTTGATAATGATATGGTTCTTGTTTTTCCGAATTTCTGAAATGTTGTTGAAAAAATAAAATTTTTGTTTTAGAATACAGTTATCACAAAACAGGAGTGCAGATATGTCTGAAATATTAAAAAATCAGGGAATGGAATCTCTCAGAGAGTTGTATAAGATCGGTGTTGGCCCTTCAAGCTCGCATACAATGGGACCTGAAAGAGCATCAAAGATAATTTCAATGAGATATCCGGATGCTGATAAATTCATTGTAACCCTTTACGGCTCACTGTCAAAAACAGGTATTGGTCACAGAACAGATTATATTATCAGAAAAACATTATCTGAGGATAAGACTGAGATAGTTTATGATAATGAAAAGACTGACCTTCCTCATCCCAATACCATGCGGTTTCAGATTGTAAGGAATGATGAAATTATCGCTGATTTTACTGTTATGAGTATTGGTGGCGGTGCAATCAGATTTCTCGGTGAGGATGTTAAGGATCCGGTACGGCCCTATTATCGCTCAACCTTTACGGAAATTGCAGAATATTGCAAAAAGCATGACATACGCTTGTGGCAGTATGTTGAAATAGTTGAGGGATATGAGATATGGGATTTTCTTCAGTCAGTTTGGGATTGTATGAAAAATTCAATCAGAGAGGGGATTGGGGCTGAAGGAGAAATATTCGGCGGTCTGAATGTTCAGCGTAAAGCAAAACAGCTTTATAGCTACAGACATATGGATGAGCTTTCAGAGACAAAGGAAAACAGGCTTGTGTGTGCCTATGCTTTTGCTGTAAGTGAACAAAATGCCTCTTGTAACGGTAAAATTGTTACTGCACCAACCTGCGGTGCCAGCGGTGTTCTTCCCGCAGTTCTCAAATATATGCAGGAAAAGAGAAAGCTTTCGGATGCGGATATTTTGAGAGCACTTGCAACAGGCGGTCTGATAGGCAACATTATTAAAACAAATGCTTCTATTAGCGGTGCTGAAGCCGGTTGTCAGGCTGAAATCGGAAGTGCCTGTTCAATGGCGGCAGCTGCTCTTGCGGAGCTTTATGATATGGATATTGATCAGATAGAATATGCGGCAGAGGTAGCTATGGAGCATCATCTCGGTCTTACCTGTGATCCGGTTAAAGGTCTTGTTCAGATTCCCTGTATCGAAAGAAATGCAGTCGCCGCAATGAGAGCAATCAATGCTGTTAATCTTGCAAACTTTCTTGCAGACTCGAGAAAAATATCCTTTGATCTTATTGTTAAAACAATGTATGAAACCGGAAAGGATCTTCACAATAATTACAGAGAAACCAGTGAAGGCGGTTTGGCAAAGTTGTATAATTAACATTTGCGGAGCATTTTTTTTGCTCCGCTTTTTTTATAAAAACTCTTGTAATATTTTTAATAAGTGGTAATATTATATGAGTAACAAAAATTAAGGAATGATTGTATGACAAAAATTGATATTTACTCAGGATTTCTCGGAGCAGGTAAAACAACTCTTATTAAAAAACTGATTTCAGAATGCTATAAAGGTGAAAAGCTTGTTCTCATTGAAAATGAATTCGGTGAGATAGGCATTGACGGCGGCTTTCTTAAGGATGCCGGAATTGAAATTTCTGAAATGAATTCAGGATGTATCTGTTGCAGTCTTGTAGGTGATTTCAGAACTGCACTTTCTAAGGTTATTGATGAATTTTCTCCTGACCGAATTCTTATAGAACCGTCAGGTGTCGGTAAACTTTCAGATGTTATAAGAGCAGTTGAAAGTGTTGCAGATGACAGTGTTATTCTTAATGCCTTTACAACGGTTGTTGATGCAGGAAAATGCAGAATGTATATGAAGAATTTCGGAGAATTCTTCAATGATCAGGTTGAACACGCCGGTACAATCATTATGAGTCATGCTGATGTTGTGAAGGAAGATAAGCTTAAAATTGCTGTTGAGCTTGTCAGAGAAAAAAATGCTAATGCTGTTATTGTAACAACCCCCATTGATAAGCTTTCGCCTGATATTCTTGTTAATGCTATTGAAAGAAAAGATACATTAAATGCAGTTCTGGAAGCAATGCACTCAGAACATAAACATCATGAGCACCATCATCACGAGCACGATGATGACTGTGACTGCGGATGCCACGAGCATCATCATGAGCATCACCATCATGAGCACGACGAAGACTGTGACTGCGGATGTCATGAACATCATAAGCACCATCATCACGAGCACGATGATGACTGTGACTGCGGATGCCACGAGTATCATCATGAGCATCACCATCATGACCACGACGAAG
>JAZNRX010000104.1:0-11716 GCA_045590915.1 Acutalibacteraceae bacterium
ATAGCCTTCGCAATGGCGAGTCCGAGACCGAAATGCCCGTCATCACCGCTTCTTGAAGTATCCAATCGGTAAAATCTTTCAAATATATGCTCTCTTTGCTCCTGAGGAATTTCATCTCCGTTATTAATGACAGAAAGCTGTGCAAAAGAGTGCTCTTTTGTCAGCCTAAGCACAATTGAATTGCCGTCTGAACTGTGACGGATTCCGTTGTCAAGCAGTATTGATACAAGCTGTGAAAGCTGTGTGCTACAGCCTTCGACAGAGATACCTCCTTCAATATCACAAATAAGCCTAAGTCCTTTTTCAAAAGCAACGCACTCAAAAGGAAGAGCTTCTCCATGTACAAGACGGCTGAAATCAATATGCTCTGTTTTCGGAGAAACATTCTCAGTTCGGGCAAGTTCAAGAAGCTGTCCCACAAGAATTCCCATTTTTTCGTTTTCATAAAGGATATTTTGAAGCCATTTATTTTCACCTATTTCACGGAATAGTAGTTCAGCATTTGCATTTACGACAGATACTGGTGTTTTTAGCTCATGACCGGCATCTGAAATGAACTGTTTTTGTTTTTTATAGCTTTCTTCAAGCGGATGAACTATTTTTTTTGCAAGAAACTGTGATAAAAAGAAAAATAATATCAAAGCTAAAAAGCCGAAAATCAGAGTATATCTGAAAAGCGTTGCGGCGTTTTCATTGATAACAGTATTGTCCATAAAAACAACAAGCGTGTATCCTGATTTATCGGTTTTGTAGAAAGTAAGATTATTGTCAGTGCCTTTATTTTGCTTGCCGTTAATAATCTTTATTGCAATTTCTTTAAGTTCGCTGTCGCTGTGAAGGTTAGGTTGACTGTTTTTTATTTCAAGAATGTCACCGCTGTAAGATACGGCTACGGAATAAAATGTTGATAACTGAAACATAGGTGTTTCAGCAAATTTAGGATCAAATCTGTTATTATCCGGTTTTGGTATAATAGGCGGTATGTTGCCTAAAGAGTCTGACAGAATAAACATTTCTGCATGCGTTGTCAGCAACATTTCATTGCGTTTTGACATTTCGACATAACTTGAAGTATAGATTACTCCGAGTGTGCCAACCCACAGAAAAACAAGCACAGACATAATTGCGGCAACGATTTTTCTTCTTGATTCCTTAAACATTACAGCACCTCAATTCATAGCCAACCCCGCGTATAGCTTTGATTTCAGTTTTTGCTTCAACAAAGCTGAGTTTTTTTCTGGTAAAGGATATATATACTTCTACATTGTTGTATTCGGCTTCACTTTCAAAGCCCCAAATTTTAACGGCAAGCTGTTCTCTGGTCAGAATTTGAGATGAATTGACAATCAGATATTCTAGAATTTTGTATTCCTTTTCACTGAGTCGTACTCCTTGTCCGTTAGATGTGCAGATTAACCTGAGTGTATTTGTGTCAAGAGATATATCACCGTAGGTAAGCACTCCGTCATTAAAATTCAGTGTGCGTCTTGTCAGCGCTCTAAGTCGGGCAAGAAGCTCCTTAGTCATAAATGGTTTTGTAAGATAATCATCTGCACCGCTGTCAAGTCCTGCGACCTTATCGTCAAGCTCTGATTTAGCCGTGAGCATAAGAATCGGTGTGGTTATCCCTTTCAAACGAGCCTTTTTTGCAACTTCATAGCCATTCATTTCAGGAAGCATAACATCAAGAATTACTATATCGTATATATTGCTTTCTATTGCCGAAAGACCGTCAGAACCGTTGCTGTAATGGTCAACATCATATTTTTCAAGACGAAGAATTTCCTCCAATGCTTCAGCCATTCGTTTCTCGTCTTCTATAAGCAAAACTCTCATATACACACCTCCTTGAATAGCTTATTATAAATATATTGAAGATTGATTGAAAAAGCAACCTGATTATATAAACATATATTCAAAACAGAAATTACGGCTAACGATAATCATCTGCTTAGGGTTATAACTTTAGTTTCACCTGCATTGAATGCATAATACTGCTTTTCACCTGCATAAACGCTTATTTCAATAGTCTGCTTTTTATCACTTGTAACAGTGAGTGTTACGGATTCGTTGTTCCATTCAATATCAACTTGAGCATTTGTTCGGGCTCTGAGCCCTTCAATTTTACCCTTTTTCCATTCGTCAGGAAGTGCGGGGAGAGCCTCAATAACGCCGTCATTTGAATAAAGAAGCATTTCGTCAATAATACCGATTGTGCCGATTGTGGTGTCGGTACAGAAAACGCCCCATCCGCCATGGGTGTAATGGTCTGCCATAAGTGAGGTGTAATAGATATTGTCAGCCATTAACGCGATAAGCGAGTTGTAACAGGAGTCCGCATTTTTAAGTCTTGCTGCAACAAGAGCCTTGTGTACCCAGCCGTGAGAAGCGGTATCGTCCTCACCCTGATTTTCACGGTTGCGGTTTTCTATAGCCTGATTGCATGCATCTATAAGCTCTTCATTTCCCTGTGTTTCAAATGCCGGCCATGCGGGGTAAAGGTGGCTTATATGACGGTGCTTGTTGTTTTCTTCATATTCTTCCATTGCCCATTCGCAAAGAGCACCGCTTTCATCGTACTTGTATTCGGGAAGAAGTGAAAGAAGCTTTTCCCACTTCGCTATTCTTTCCTCGTAGCCTTCCTCCTTTACAACTTTTTCCATCGCAATTGTCATACGAAGACCGTCACGGGCAGCGGCAATATCCATTGTTGCATTTGCGGTGATTGTTGAATCGTAATCGCCGAGGGGATAGTTTTCTGGGGAGTATGAGGGGATAATGAGGTATCTTTCACCCTCTTGGAGAGCAGTTTTGCCCTCGGAGTAACAAGCCTTACCGTTTACATCAGTGTAGTATTCGGGCGTGCAAAGTTGCTCCCAAAAATTAGCCTGCTTTGTCAAAAGAGGAAGAAGCACGTCTTTTTCAAGGTCGAGAGCTTCGCCGTTATACTGAATTTGCTGATTGCCGTAGCACTGCCAGAATTCATAAATAGGAAGAAGCATCCAGGATGCACCTGCATTCCAGTACTGGAAGGGGTACCAACGGCTGTACTCAACCATCATTGCTCTGTCGCCGTCTGTATTTACGGGTACCTGAATAGCATCTGTCATACCGTAGGTTTTAGCAGCATTTTCCTCCCAATCGGGAATCTGCTTGAGAACAAACTTGATGTAGCTTTCTCCTGCGGCATAGATATTTCCCGTGTTCATACCCGATGACTGCAGATTTACGTTTGCATCCATTGTGTAAATGCCTCGCCAGCCTGAGTTCCATTCACCTGTCCACATACCGCAAAGTCGGGGAAAGGATGTACCCGCACAGCATATCTGTGCGAATCTGCCCTGATTATAGGCTCTTTCAACCAGCGTGGGAAGAAGAGTTTCACTTTCCTGCTGAAGCTTTATAAGCTCTTCATTGGGTACATTTTCATATCCGTCATCACCGAGATCTAATTTAACTGCATTAAAAAGTTCAGATTGCTTTTCGGCATGGGGTTCTAAAGCCTTTTCGTAGCTGAATTTTCCGTCAACGGTGTGCTTTTCGGCAACCTCGGTAGTGTAGACATTCAACTCCTCAAGTAATGCATAGCTTTCGGCATCTCTGAAATCCTCGAACTTGCCCATATCATAGGTTCGGTCGGATTTTGTAATAAGATAAACCTCGTCTGCTTCGGAAATTTTTATAGCGGCATTTTGTTCAACTGCCACATTTTCACTGTCGTTTGTGGATTTGAGAACAACTCTTTCCTTTGTGCCGCCCACAACAATAACCTTTGTAAGACCGCAGAAGCCGCCGTTCTTCAGCTCACTGTTCTCATAGTTCGGATAGTGACCGATAAGTGCAATATAGGTTGCATCCTCGTCAACAAGCTTTTTGTAGTGCATATCCTTTTCACCGCTGCTACCAAAGCCTCGAAGTGACCAGCAGTCCTGAAGTGAAAGTGTCATATTGATTTTAGCATTCTTGCTGGACTGTGTGATTTTTGTGATAGTCACATTATCCTCTCTTGAAGAGAATGTAATTCTTTCCCAGTTTCCTCGGATGTCGGAGTATTTTACACCAAGCTCGCCGGTTTCGAAATCTGTCCAGCGGATGTAGTTATAATATGGGAGCTTTGTGCTTTCAAGACGAAGAACGTGTGAAGGATGATATGCATAAAAATATGTTGATTCTCTCCCGTCGCAATCCCAAGCGGCATTACCGTTCATAACATTCTGACGGGCATCGTCAAGCTGACCGAGTAACTCATCGGG
Source organism: Acutalibacteraceae bacterium (assembly GCA_045590915.1). Lineage (GTDB taxonomy): Bacteria > Bacillota > Clostridia > Oscillospirales > Acutalibacteraceae > RUG806. The sequence continues at coordinate 4,254 of JAZNRX010000104.1, forward strand.
AGTGTATCTCGGATCATTCGAGGGCATAAGGAAATTTATGTTGTTATAGATAATGCTGTCGCTGTAGGGGGAGCCTGCAACAACGGCACCGTTTTCACCGTTGCCAGTTACCATTCCGTCAAACCAGCTTAATGAATCCTCATCCTTACCGTAAGGCACAAGCTCAGTGAATTCAGTAGCAAACGCCTTTGTGTGATTATTATCTATCATACTTACATCTCCTGACTTAAGCATATTTAAAACTAAACAAATTGAAATTACCATTATTGCTATACAGAAAACACCGGAAATTATAATTTTTATTTTTGTTTTGAGCTTCATCAAATATCCTCCTTGAAATATATTGATTATATTAAGCTTTTGAAAAATTATCGTACATCTGTATTTTATAACACCGCATCTTTTAAATCAATAAATATATTAACTGCTTGTCGGTTTATCTTGCTTTTTGCTTTGACGGAATGATATAATCTTTTCAGCAAGGGGAGATGCATATGCAAGTTTTACAGACAATTATTTCATATGTTGCAATAGCGGCAGCATTTGTCAGTTCAATTTTCTCTGTAGGAGATGAGGCTATGATTCCATTCGAAAATGAATATGATATTCCTAATAGTATACCGGAATACAGTGTGATTTCTACCGAGGCAAAGACTGATTGGACGGCAAAATGGATATGGGATAGTGATAATATACATGAAGAGAACATCTGGATGTGCTTCAGAAAGGATTTGACGCTTGATTTTGTCCCTGAATTTCTTTTTGCTGATATATCTGCCGATTCAAAGTATTGGCTTTATATAAACGGAAAATCCGTTGTGTTTGAGGGAAGTGTAAAACGCGGTCCGGATGAAAACAGCGGATATTATGACACTATAGATATTGCTCCGTTTCTTAATGAGGGTAAAAACACAATATGTGCTCTTGTTTGGTATTGGGATGATGATACAAGCTATTCGTATAAAGGAAGCGGTCAGGGAGGATTTATTTTTGAAGCCGTAAATGATGATGTTAGCATAATTTCCGATAGCAGCTGGATGGTGAAAAGAAATTCTGCTTACATTAACAGTGCACTTTATCCCCCAAACTACAGGCTTTCCGAATACAGTATTTATTACGATGCAAGAAAAGACTCAGATTGGTTGAACATCGGGATTAATTTGTCCGACTGGGAAAATGCAACGGAATATGCCGAGGGCGGAGAGGGAGTCTACGGCAGTCTTTATCCGCGAGGAATTCCTATGCTTAAGGATTACGGACTGAAAAATTATGAAAATTCTGATATCTATGAAAACTATACCGTAAATAAGCTTTTCGGAGAAAAAATTACAGTTGACATACCTTATAATGCACAGCTCACTCCCTATCTGAAAGTAATAGCACCTGCTGGTAAAAAAATTCGTATAACAACAGAAAATACTTTAATCGGTGCTGTATCAACTACCTATATAACAAAAGAGGGAGAACAGGAATTTGAGTCTCTCGGATGGATTAACGGAGAGCATATTACGTATAAAATTCCAAAGGATGTAACTGTTGTGTCGTTGATGTATAGAGAAACAGGATATGACAGTGAAATTTCAGGTGACTTTAAGTGCGATGATGAATTTATGAATTCCTTATGGCAGAAAGCACTTCGTACTCTGTATGTAACAATGCGGGATAACTTTATGGATTGTCCTGACAGAGAAAGGGCACAGTGGTGGGGTGATGTCACAAGCGAAATGATTATGACAATGTACTCTCTGGACAGCAATTCCTATCTTCTGTATCAGAAGGGTGTAGAGTCAATGCTTTCACACACGGATGACACTGATGTATTGCAGACCGTTGTGCCCATAAGCGGTGATTATTTTGAACTGCCCGTGCAGCAGCTTGCGGGTATCGTAGGATTTCTGACATATTATGAATATACAGGAGATAAGTCATTTATAGAAAAAGTCTATGGAGCTTCCGTTAATTATCTGAAGCTTTGGGAAATCGGTGAAAGCAATCTTGTTGTTCACAGAAGCGGATCTTGGGATTGGGCTGACTGGGGTAATAAAGCCGATATGACTGCTTTAGAAAACGGATGGTATTATTTTGCACTTTCTGCTGTAGAAGAAATGTCAAAGCTAATTAATAATGACGACAGTCTTGTTTTTATCCTTGAAAGAAAAGATACTATAGAAAAAGGTTATTCACAGTTGTGGACGGAGGACGGTTTCAAAAGCAAGAGCGTAAAAAAATGTGATGACAGAGCAAATGCCATTGCAGTTTTATCAGGTCTTGCATCTAAAGAACAGTATGATGTAATTACGGATGTTCTGACATCAACTGAAAATTCAAGTCCCTATATGGAATATTATGTTCTTGAAGCTCTTTGTGAAATGGAAAAATATGATGAGGCATACCTGAGAATTAAGAACAGATATTCGGATATGGTAAATTATGATTATTCGACCTTATGGGAATTCTGGGACAGCTGGAGAGGTACAAAAAATCATGCATGGAGCGGTGGACCGCTTGTCATAATGAGTAAGCATTTTGCAGGTATCACACCGAAGGAAGCAGGCTATAAGCGTATCGAAATCAATCCGCAGTATTCTCTTTTTGACAATATGACCTGTGCAGTTCCGACTGTAAAAGGACTTGTTACCGTAGACTACACAAGGACTGCGGAAAAATATATTGTAGATATTACACTTCCGACGGGAATGATTGCGGATATATATGTACCGTTTGGAGCTGATGTTAATATAAATTCTGAATCTTATTTCAGAAATAGTGAATATGTAAGCAATATAAATGATGAAGTAAATATCGTTGAAAGGATATACGGTAATTGACAGACTTCTTATAATTTTAAAATAATTTCGACGAGTGATATTGCAGGAGTTTAATATGAAAAAAACATTATTTTTTGAAAATGCAGAATTGCTTTTCAGAAAATTCGGCATTGTACCTTTGATGTATGGATCTTTGGGACTTGAATATATTACTGATGAAAGTTTAAATTCTGATGATATAGACATTCTGATTCCTGAGGTGTTCATAAATCAACAATGGAAGGAGTTCACAAACTTTCTTTCGGAAGAAGGTTATAGTCTGATAGATGAACATGAACATACTTTTGTGAAAAACGGAGTATTATTCTCTTATTCTTCTGTTGAAGAACTGGAAGCATTTGCCGGAATAAAGCTCGATGATATTGAGACATTTTGTGATAACGGAATAAGGTTTATGGTTCTTTCTTTACAGCAATATTTACAGGTTTACCGTACATCTGTTAAGGACGGCTACAGAATAAATACCAGAAAAAAGAAGGATAAAGATAAAATAACTTTTATTGAAAATTTGATATAGATTAAATTTGTATGATTGTTGCATATTCTTTAATAAGGAGTGATTTATGGTGTTGAGATTTGAATTAAAAACAGACGTTCTGGTTATCGGAAGCGGACCTTCCGGTTTTGCGGCAGCATATACGTCGGCAAAAAACGGTGCCAAGGTAATTCTTGTCGAACAAAACGGCGATGTCGGTGGGATTTCAACTTCAGGACTTATGAGCCATTGGACAGGCAGCTGTGGCAGTCCTTTGTTCAGTGAGATTTTAAGAAGAAGTGCTGAAAAAAACGAAGATAATTTTAAGGATGTAATTACAAATATTATAGATCCCGAAAAACTGAAGACTCTCTATCTTGAAATGCTTGATGAGGTTGGCTGCCGGATTATGCTTTATACCTTTGCCATGGAAGCTATCTGTGACGGAGATAAAGTTCTCGGTGCATCTGTTGTCAACAAATCTGGGAAAACCGATATTTATGCAAAAATTACTATTGATGCTACCGGTGATGGTGATATTGCCGCAAGTGCAGGTGCTGAGTTTTTTCTCGGAAGAGAAAGCGACAACAAAATGCAGCCCGCAACACTTATGTTTAAGGTTGGCGGTGTTGATTATAACCGTGCAGTTTTTTTAGGCTCCTTTGAATCAACTTACGAAACACCCGACGGTGAGCTTCAGTCACTTGCAAAGGAATATATTCCGGCCCCTGCAGGACATATCCTGACATACAAAACTACTTTGCCCGGTATTGTAACCTGTAATATGACAAATGTTATAGACATTGACGGAACATGTGCAGACGATCTGACAAAGGCTAATCTTGTTTGCCGCAGACAGATGGATGACATAGTGAGATACTTAAGAAGGTTTGTTCCGGGATATGAAAATTGTTTTATTGTTAGCTCGGCATCTCTTATCGGTATTCGTGAGACAAGACATTTTAAAGGAAAATATACACTGAATGAGGATGACATTCTTGAAGCTAAGGTTTTTGAAGACTATGTTGTTAAGGATGCGTATTTTAATTTCGATGTACATAATATAGCCGGAGCGGGACTTGATAAGACAGGTGTTCAGAAGCATTTTATGCAGAAGAAGGGTTATACAATTCCTTACCGCTGTCTGTTACCGGAGTTTAAGGAAAATCTTCTCCTTTGCGGAAGAAATATTTCGGGAACCCATATGGCACACTCTAATTTCAGGGCTATGCCGATATGCGTAGGCATAGGTGAAGCTGCAGGTGCGGCGGCTTGTATTTCGTCATTGAAAAACCGCAATCTTTTTGAAATTGATGCAAATGAGATAAGAGAAATTATCGGGTATAACAATGAGAATTCATAATAATTTTACCGGCGGAAACATTTGTGTAAAAAAACAGAGGTTAAATAATTTTTATCTGGAAAATGAGCTTCGAGACACTGTGGGAGATTGGTTTTATTGGGCTTTTTGTGTTGAAAATGCTGAAAACAAGGAAATAAATTTTCATTTTGATAAAAACCGTATCGGATATTGGGGACCTGCTGTGAGCCATGATCTTAAGGAATGGCATTGGCTTGATGAATGCGAAGAAAAATCCTTCAGATACCGTTTTTCAGTTAATGAAAAAAAGGTTTATTTCGCACATCATATGCTTTATCATCCTGAACGCTTTATTGACTTTGCGAGATTAAAAGAATTTGAAATAACAGAATTATGTAAAAGCCGCAATGGTCGCAGTGTCCCATGCCTGAATCTTGGTAACGGTGAAATAAGCGTAATTCTTACTGCTCGTCATCATGCCTGTGAATCAACAGGTAATTATGTGCTTGAAGGTGTTCTTGCGGAATTTTCAAGAGATTTTCCTGACAATATCAGAATTCTCTGTGTTCCCTTTGTTGATCTTGACGGGGTAATCGACGGCGATCAGGGGAAATCAAGGCGGCCTCATGATCATAACAGAGATTATATTGAAAATCCAATATATCCTGAAATTCGTGCAATTAAGAAATATTGTGATAAGTACGGTTGCAATTTCGGTTTTGATTTTCATTCCCCTTGGCACAAGGGCGGTGAAAACGACAGTATTTTTATTGTCCGCAATTGTCTTGAAAAAGAAATACTGTTTGATAGATTCTCAGCTATTTTTGAAAAAGAAATAACTGAAAAATCTATGGAATATAAAAAAACCAACGACCATCCGCCTTTTACAGACTGGAATCAACCGAGCTCAAGCTTCGGCTGTGTTATGAACAGCCGTCCCGAATGTCATCTTGCCTTTTCATTGGAAAGTACATATTTCGGTACATCAGCCAATAAGGTTTCTTCTGAAAGATTTATTGAGCTTGGTAAATCTTTCGGAAAAGCAATAAAGCTGTTTATTAATGATTTTAAAGATAGATAATTTTTTGTACTTTATGAAGTGTGCAGAAATAAATTGAGGGTGAAAGCATTATGGTATATGCGAATAATTTTGTAGGTGAATGTGACAGGTGATGATATTGTTGCACTGACTGCAGTTTGCCCTGATAACTTCTATCCCGGCGGAAGTCTCAGGACAACTCATGTGATGCATAATGACTTGACTAAACGAGCAAGAGACATTCACGATATTGTAATCCGTAATGTTGTCGGTTATTCCTGTCACTGCTGTATGGTCAGGCTTTTACCGATATATTCAAACATTTATAATGTCGTAATTGACGGTATTATTGACTCGGCTCCTTACGGACAGCCCAACGGCTGTGCTTTGCTTTTAGAAGAGCTTGAAGGCATTTACGGAAAAAATCTTCCGGACAGTATGAGAAATATTATGATTTCCAATGTAAGCTCTGGCGGTCTTCATGCAATAAATATTGCCGGTTATTTAACAGATTCTGTTATCACCAATGTTATTTACAGGGGAGTGTCTCCTGATGGCATAAAATACGGCCGTCCCGGATGTGCAAAGAATGTAAGCGTTTCAAATTATATCCATGGATGCTATCGCAATGAAAATTGAATGTCTTTATACTAAATTTGAAAATCTTTTTGATAAAAAAGAGACTCTGAATAACCATTATCGGTAATTCAGAGTCTCATTTTTTGATATGAAAATCCAATGAATTGTGTATTATTTTCTGTCAGGTTATCTGTTTTCACGGCAAAGGTCAATCAGATTCTGAAGGTTTGCTGTTGCAAGACATTCAACTGTATCCGAAGCACCGTAATATATTTTTACTTCGTTATTATCCTCAAGAATCATTCCTCCGGGGAAAATGACCTGTTGACGAAATCCGCTTTCTGTTTCGTAATAGCTTTCAGGGGCAATAAGGGGTAGCTTGCTCATGCCGATAACTTTTGAAGGATTGTTCAGGTCAAGAAGCATAATACCTGCACAATATCTTTTTTTCCATAATTTTTCCCAACCGTTTTTACCTCTTTCTTCATCACGGTCAACAGCATGGAATGTGGTAAGCCACCCTTTTTCTGTTTTTATCGGCGGTGCTGCAGGACCGATCTTGTCGTTTGCAAACGGAACATCCTCAACACCAAGAACAAGCTCGGTTTCTCCCCAGTAAATAAGGTCGGGTGATGTTGAAAGCCAAAGATCAAAACGATCCTTTCCTCTTGAATAAACGGGAAACGGGCGTTCAAGGCGTACATATTTGCCGTTGATTTTTTCAGGGAAAAGAACCATATTGCGATTATCAGGAGCGGAGGCACTGATTATGTTAAAATGTTCAAAGCTTTCGTCAATTTCTGCAATACATCCGCGTACACCGTGTTTTGTATCCATCGCCATGCATAAATATGGTTTGTTATCAATTATTGTTATTCTCGGATCATAAAATCTTTGTAATTCATCATCAGGAAGAAGATTTTTGCTGTCAAAAATAGTTGAGTTTCTTACTTCCCAACGAATACCGTCATCGCTTTCTGCAAAACCCAGTGATGTTCTGAATTTTACCGATGGATAAGTTTGTTTTGTCGGGCCATAATCGTTACGAAAAATCATAATATATTTGTTATTGTACTTTGTAACACCTGCATTGAATATCAGAGAGGCGTCATAAGGAATATCGTCCTTTGTTAGAACGGGTTTTTCCAGCTTTTTGATGCAAGGAGCAAGTCGGAGGCCAAGCGGTCTTAGGAAGACAAATTGGCAACTCAACTCCTTGGG
>JAZNRX010000105.1:0-5663 GCA_045590915.1 Acutalibacteraceae bacterium
TCAATCAATTGATAGCCAGGGATTTCCTTCGGCACATCAATTCCGTACCGCTCACGTAATGTCTCAGGATAATACTTCCACAAAAGTTCTGCCAAGCGACAGGCAAGCTCTTCAGTATCGATGATATTTTCTTTAACCGCACCGGTATACGCAAGCATCATTCCAACGTTGGGATCCTCAAATTTGGGCCACAGGACACCGGGAGTGTCAAGAAGCTCTATATGGTCACCGATAACATACCACTGATTGTGTCTCGTTACACCTGCTCTGTCCTCAACCTTTGCTTTTCCGCCCTTTGCAAGACGGTTGATGAATGAGGATTTTCCTGTGTTGGGAATTCCTACAACCATAAGACGAAGAGCTCTGCCTGTCATACCCTTTTCATTGTTGCTCTTTATCTTATCCGCAAGCACCTCATGGACAGTCTGCTTAAAGAGATTGAGTCCTTTTCCGCTTTTGCAGTCAACAGGAATTGCAGGGATATTTTGTTTTTTGTAATATTCAATCCACCTTGCAGTTGCTTTTTCGTCTGCAAGGTCGCATTTGTTGAGAAGTATCAGCTTCGGTTTGTTTTCTATAAGGTCATTAAGCTCGGGATTTGTGCTTGAAAGGGGAATTCTTGCATCCCTTAATTCAACAACACCGTCAACAAGAGAAAGACTTTCCTTTATTTTACGGCGTGTTTTTGCCATATGTCCCGGAAACCAGTTGATCTGATTCTGATTGCCCATATTGTCACGGATTTCGCTCATTATATCACTTCCCCTGTTATTTATTGCTGTTTGTAAGTATATTCAATATCATTTCTTTTTGGTAAGTCGTAATCGGATTTGTTGCAGCCGCATCGTGCCCCTTGCCGTTAAAAAATTCTGCAACCTTTCTCACTGAAATATTTTCTTTTATACTTCTGTAGGATATAACACCTCTGTCCGGTGATACCATCATTACAAAATCTATATCATACTTATTTTCTCTTAAGTATTCGGCAAGCTCATTTCGGAATTCATAGCTGATAAATACTATTCCTGCCTTCATTCCAAGAATTTCCCGAGTATGTATGTTTTTCAGATAACCCTCAATGGCATCTGCGATTACTGTTTTCTGATTATTTATCAAAACGCTTTCTATGCTGTTAAAATTAAACTTCGTTTCCGTGCTTAATTTTTTATACATAAAATCAATATAGCCTTCAGTTCCTATTGCATCAAATAATACAGCAAGCTCTCTGGCTTTTTCGTTGTTGTAAATGTTTTTCCATTCCCAAGTGTCGTGAAGTCTTGTCAGCTCAACAAATTCATCGGTTGCTGTGTTTGCTGATATAAAATTATTTTTAAGCAGATATTCATAAAACAGGCTTGTTCCGCAACATAAGCCCTTATCATTTTTAATTTTTACCTTTACAAAGGAAAATTTTGTGTATTTTTCATCGTCATATGTTTTGTGATGATCAATTATCTGTATTTTATTTTTTAATTTATCATCAGCATTAATTGAGTGTAATAATTCCTCCGATAAGCATAAATCTGTTATGAATATTTTGTCATATTCATAAATTCTGCCTGTGATTATAAACTCATTTACCTTATCATTCAAATCAAAGGTCTCACACAGAATATATGTAATATCACTGAATGCAAGCTTTGATAATACGGCATTACCCATGCCGTCAATATCATTTTTATGTGTAAATAATAATACCTTCATAGAAAACCCCTTCATTAACGTATTACCGCCTTGAGCGAGGGGGCAGCTATTATTAGCCGTTAAAATTTGAGTATATGTTCCATTCTCCGTCAAGTCTTACCTGTGCTTTGCCTAAAAGTGCATCAACAGGAGCAAAGCCTACATAGGAATATCTTGAGTCTGAAGAAAGAGGACGGTTGTCTCCCAGAAGCATAACGTGTCCTTCGGGAACCGTAAGAGGATAGGTGAGATCTCCGTAAAGTCTTGTTACGGGCATGGTATACGAGTCCTCGTTGAGCTTTTCGTCATTTACATAAACGGTGCCCTCGCTGTCAATATAAACCTCATCACCCTCTGTTGCAATAACTCTTTTAACTATAGGCCCCATGGTTTCAAGTCGGTGTGTTGAAATTACTATATCACCGTATTGAGGCTCGGTATAATAGGGGGTAACAATAAGCCAGTCACCGTTATGAAGAGTATCCACCATGGAGCTTCCGCTGACTCCCACAAGTCTGAAGCCGAAGGTGAAAACAAGGGCAATAATAAAAATTGCAGAAATCACAACAGAAAGACCTTCGTATAAACTGGCGGCAAAGCCTGTTGCCTCAATTTCCTTTGATTCGTTTGTAAGTATTTCTTTGTTCTTCATAAATTTCACCTTAATATATATTTATTTTGCCGATGGGAAACAGTCTTATAAGTGCTTTACCGTTGATTTCATCGAGCTTTATGAAGCCGATGCTTTCGCTTCTGGAGTCAAGAGAATTGTTTCTGTTGTCGCCGAGAACAAAAACTGCATCATCGGGAACAGTCAGAGGATAGGTCAGGTCATACTGCTCGCTTATGGGCTCGGTAACTTCATAGTCTTCATATAAAACCTTGCCGTTTACAATTATAAGATGTGTGTCAAAATCAATGGAAACCTTGTCTCCGGGCAGGGCAATGACTCTTTTTATCATGGATTCTTCCTTTGCCCCCTGTTTATTTATTACAATGATGTCACCGTAATCGGGAGAATATAAAAAATTTGAAGTTATGAGCCTGTCACCTGAACTCAGTGTCGGATTCATTGAATCACCTGAGACTTGAACTAATCTGAAAAAAAACGTAAAAGCGATAAATATAACAAGCATACACAAGAGTAAAGTCGAAAAGACGGAATATATATATTCCGCCGCTTTATTATATAAAACACTTTTGTTATTATTTTTCATAACTGCCTCAAATCAAAAAAGAGAGGAACACCTGAAAGATGTTCCTCAAAAGCACATAGATTAATTACTTGATTAATTCCTTAACCTTAGCTGCTTTACCGACTCTGCCTCTGAGGTAATAAAGCTTAGCTCTGCGTACCTTACCTTTTCTTACGATGGTAACCTTGTCAACGTTGGGGGAGTGAATGGGGAATACTCTTTCAACACCAACACCGTAGGAAAGTCTGCGAACTGTAAAGGTTTCTGCAACGCCGCTGCCTTTACGAGCGATAACTGTGCCTTCAAAAGCCTGAATTGTTTCTTTTTCACCTTCACGAATCTTGACATCAACTCTTACTGTGTCACCGATTTCGATTACGGGTGCCTGCTCCTTGAGCATGCCTTCTGTCATTAATTTGATTGCGTCCATAATAAGACCTCCGTTATTTTTATCAGATGTTCATTCACTGCAAAAAAAACAGCCAGAGGACCACCCGCCTTAGTATATGCGTTACACTAATCGCGGTGAGGGGGGAGCCCACACCCACAAGAACGCTTAGGTATTATAGCACAGGGGTTTTATAATTGCAAGAGTTTTTTTGTTATTTGTAAAAATAATTTTTTGTTGAAATTATTGATTTGTCAAAGAAAAACAAGGACAGATTATTGACAAAAAATTCACGTTAATATAGTATAAATAATATAACATAATTAAATCTTTTGTCAACCGCTACGGAGAAAATATGAGATTTGATATTTCAGTCGCCAAGCTTATTACAAAGGCATATGAAACCGAAACGGATGTATATCTTCGTATGCCCGTTTCTTTTACAAAGGAAATAATATCTGACGGCATAAAAACTCTCATTCTTTTTCCCTCACCGTTTTTTCTGAAGGATTGCACACCGTTTTATTCGGGAGCGGAAAATATTGATTATTCAAGGATAAATTATTCTTCCGATATTCTGTTTGCTGATGTCAGATTTATGTGCGATGCTTCTTTTCGCCGATTTATCACAGAAAACAATTACAGAAGAATAATGCCTGTTTTTGCCGAATGTACATTAATCGGAGAATACGGTTATAAGGAGTCTTATTCATGGATAGGCGAATACCGTGCGGAAATTACGCATTTCTGTCAGATTGTTCCCGTGTTTTCTTCTTGCATTGAAAATATTGAGGATTACAGAAATATATTTGCTTCTATGAATGCCGTTGTGATAGGAGAATGCCGCAAGTCTGAGGTTAATGCATATAAAACCAATTCACCTGTATCTAAATTCTATCATACTGCCGCCGAAGCGGAAAAATATGCCTTCAGAAAGATTACGGTATATTTCAATTCAAGAAGCGAATTAAGGGATTTCGGAAGATTTCTTGATAAAAGAGGTACTTCCTATATGTATATTGACGGTTCGATGTCTTGCGAGGAAAGCTTAAGGCGTCTGAAAGAATATAACTTGGGAAAGACAAATATTCTGCTTGCAACAAAGTCTTTTATTCCTGTCTCCTTATTTTATCCGTCTGACATTGTTTTTCTGTGCGGGGTTCCCTTTACATTGTCACATATTGAGCGTCTCGCTTGCTCTTCTTCGGGAGCCTTTTTGAAAATTATTTATTGTGAAGAGGATTATTTGAGGAATAACAGAATAATTCACTCTTTGGCAGAGGTTCTTGCCGATAAAAATGTATACATGAAGGGTGCAAAACACCTTTCTGAAATTAAAAATATTTTAGAAGCTTATTAAAAGGAGTTAATGCTATGAAAGAAAAAATCAAAGTTGCTGTTATCGGTTGCGGAAATATTGCAAATAATGCTCACATTCCCGCATATATGGACTGTAAGAATGCTGAAATCAAATATTTCTGTGATATTATTCCCGAAAGAGCAGATGCGGCAGTTGAAAAGTACGGTTGCGGTAAGGCTGTTTACGACTATCACGAAATCCTTGATGATCCCGAGCTTGATGCAGTATCTGTCTGCACACACAACGACCATCATTCAGTAATTTCCATTGACTTTATGCGTCACGGCAAGGATGTCCTTTGCGAAAAGCCTGCTGCAAGAATTCTTTCGGAAGCTCTTGAAATGGAAAAGGTGTCCTATGAAACAGGCAGAATTCTTTCAATCGGTGTATGTAACCGCTATTTCAACTCCGTAAATTATATTAAAAAAATGATTGAAAACGGCGAGCTCGGTGAGGTTTTCCATGTTTATGCTTCCTTTCGTGCACACCGCTCCATTCCCGGACTTGGCGGAGACTTTACAACAAATGCTTCCTCAGGCGGCGGTGCTCTCATTGACTGGGGTGTTCACTATATTGACCTTATTCTCTATTGCCTCGGTGATCCCAAGCCCGTAACCGCAAGCGGTGAAGCCTTCTGCAAGCTGGGTAAGGATATGAAGAATTATACCTATACATCAATGTGGGCAGAGGACACAAAGAATGTTGAAACCGGTACATATGATGTAGATGATTCCGTTACAGGTCTTGTAAGAACTGACGGTGCTGTGATAAGCTTCAACGGAGCATGGGCACAGAATATCGGTGAGCACGAAACCTATATTGACTTTATGGGCGATAAGGGCGGCATAAGACTTCAGTATTGCGGCAATTTCACCTATTATACCGCCAAGGACGGAAGACTTATTACCGAAAAGAATGACTATAATCTTAACGGTATGCATCACGACGAGGTTGTGGATTTCGTTGAAAGCGTAAGAAAAGGCGAAAGAAACCGTAACGATATAAAACTTGCTGTGGGCACATCTAAAATTTTACA
>JAZNRX010000106.1:0-2180 GCA_045590915.1 Acutalibacteraceae bacterium
CCGCTCCCGTACAGGAAGAAAAGACTGTTCAGGCGGTTGATGAAAAGACTGAAAAAGAAGAAAAGACTGAAAAAGAAGAAAAGCCCGAAAAAGAAGAAAAAACCGATAAAAACGGAAAAATGGAAGTAAAGCTTATTGATGAGCCTTCCGATACAGAAGAAAAATCTGAAGAGAAAAAAGAAGAGGTTCCCGAAAAAACGGAAGAAAAGCTTGAAGAAAAGCTTGAAGAAAAGGTTACCGAAAAGGCTGAAGAAAAGCCTGAGGATAGCATTTCCGCCCCCGCAAAGAATTCTTATTCCCCTCAGAAAAAGAAAAACAGAAAGAAAAAGAAAAAAGAATTACCGAAGACCGATGCACTTGAGCCGGTACCTGAGGTTATCCCCGAATTTATAAAGAGGGATATTGAGAAGAAAAAAGCACAGGAGGAAAACAAAGAATGAAATTTTTTATCGCTCTTTTAGTAATGGGTATTCTTACACAGAACTTTACTCTTGCTAAGTTCCTCGGAATATGTCCCTTCCTCGGTGTTTCCAAAAAGCTCAATACCGCAGTCGGTATGAGTGCCGCAGTTATTTTCGTTATGCTTCTTTCCACTGCGGTAACCTATCCCCTCAATATACTTCTTGAGAAAAACAATATGGAATATCTGCAGACTATTGTATTTATTCTTGTTATTGCCGCTCTCGTTCAGATGGTTGAGATAATACTCAAAAAGTATATGAAATCCCTTTATAATGCACTGGGCATCTATCTTCCCCTCATTACAACAAACTGTGCAGTTCTCGGTGTTGTAATTCTCAACATTGACAATATGACAATTTACAGTGCACAGAATTACGGCTTTGTTCACTCAATGGTGAATTCCTTTGCGGCAGGTGCAGGCTTTATGCTTGCCATGGTGCTTTTTGCAGGTGTACGCTCCCGTCTTGAAACTGCAGATGTACCCAAGGGCTTACAGGGACTTCCCATAACCCTTGTTTCCGCTTCAATCGTATCACTGAGCTTTCTCGGCTTCGGCGGTATTGTTGAAGGCATGGGACTTATGTAAGGAGGAAGAAATATGAACATAATACTTCCTGTAATAGTTGTTGCCGGAATAGGACTTCTGGCAGGCATTCTCCTTGCTGTCCTTTCAAAAATTATGGCAGTTCCCGTAGATGAAAAAGAAGAAGCAATTACCGAGGTGCTTCCCGGTGCAAACTGCGGTGCCTGCGGTTTTTCAGGCTGCTCAGGCTATGCCGCCGCACTTTCAAAGGGTAAAACCAAGGACACCGGCCTTTGTGCCCCCGGCGGAAGTGAGGTCAGTGCACATATTGCCGAAATAATGGGACTTGCCGCAACCGAAATAACACCTATGGCGGCGGTTGTCCGTTGTATTGGTAACGACGAATGTGCATACAAAAAAATGGATTATTCAGGTGTTTCAAGCTGTAAAATGGCTTCACAGCTTTTCGGCGGAGATAAAACCTGTATCTACGGCTGTCTCGGTCTCGGTGACTGTCAGAGAGTGTGTCCCTATGATGCAATAAACATCTGCAACGGTATTGCAATAGTGTCTCCCGAGCTTTGCCGTGCCTGTAAAAAATGTGTTGCAGAATGTCCCAAGGGACTTATTGAGCTTATGCCGAAAAGCGAAACAAAGGCCGCTGTTTTATGCCGTAACCACGATAAAGCGGCTATGGTCAAAAAGGAATGCGAGGTAGGCTGTCTCGGCTGTACAAAATGCGTTAAAACCTGTCCCGAGGGTGCAATTTCAATGGATAATGCCGTAGCAGTTGTGGATTACAATAAATGCACAGGCTGCGAAAAATGTGCAGAAGCCTGCCCCAATAACACTATAAAAATGTTAAACAAATAATAATTCAGCAAGCAAGATTTTGAAAAGTATGCTTCACGAAAGGATTTGCTTATGAAAAAGTTTATGGATAAAGACTTTCTTCTTTCTACAGACACCGCAAAAAAGCTTTTTGCGGCGGCAAATGAAGAACCTATTTTCGACTGGCACTGCCATCTGCCACCTAAAGATATTTACGAAAATAAAACTCCCCGTGATATAGCAGAGCTCTGGCTTTCAGGTGACCACTATAAATGGAGAGGTATGCGAGGTGTGGGAATTGATGAGGAATTCATCACAGGAAGCAAAACACCTTACGAAAAATTCAAGGCTTGGGCAAGTGCTA
>JAZNRX010000107.1:0-2874 GCA_045590915.1 Acutalibacteraceae bacterium
TATCAAGATTTTCGGCAACCTTACAAAATGTAGGAACTGCTATATCACTGCCTACGGAATAAATATAATCAATGCTGTTTTTCCTTACATATTCTTCAACCTTTTCGGTATCAATAATGTTTATCTGCTCGAAATAATCAAACATAGGAATACCGCTATCGGTATTGGTGTAGCTGACACCATGTACTTCAAAGCCTTTGTCTTTTGCATATTTTATTAAATCAATCTGTGCATTACCTGCGCCCAGAATAAGCAATTTCTTTTTCAACTTCGACCACCTCGTTTGCATCTCTTGTATCTGTCCGTATGATGTATTGCGGTTCGTGCGTAATAATCATAAACATTCGTACAATGTACTCTCCGATTACCCCAAGTGCCGTTATTATAAGCCCCGTGCAGAAAAAAACAGCAGAACACAAAAGGACGCTTTCGTTTTTTAACACAATTCCGTATAAAAGTATGATTGTGCTGATTACAGCAATCAAGACACCGATTTTCCCGACAAGTCTTATTGGCTTTGCTGAGTAGTTCAAAAATGCTGACCATAGTTTCATCAGCTTTTTAAAATTGTAACCGGACTTTCCAAACTTACGGTCAAAGTGTTCAATATCAGCATTAGCCACTTTTGCTGTCGTTCTCAAAAATAATCCCTGCAAATTTGTATATGTACTTTCGCTTTTTACAATTTCATCACGGACGAAACGGCGGATAATATACATAGGACACGCTTTCAAATCTTTCGGTTTATCAATCAAATACCGTACTGTCATATTATGTAATTTACTTTCGATATTACGAAGTAAGCTATGATGTCTCTGTGGAAATCTGCCATAAACCATATCATAGCCTTCTTCAAGCTTATCAATCAGCTTATAAATTTGTGAAGGGTGCGTCTGAAAGTCATCATCTATACCGAGAATGTAATCACCGTCTGCATATTTCATAGCTGCTAAAATTGCATTATGCTGTCCGCAGTTTTTTGCAAGGTCTATTCCTGTCACACACGAATATTCGTTGGCAAGTCGTTTAATCACGTTATAAGTATTATCCTGTGAGCCATCATTTACAAGAATAAACTCATAGTCAAATCTATCTGTTTTGTCAAATTCGGCTGCTGTCTGAATTACAACCTCCGCAATAGACTTTTCCGAGTAGTAACACGGAATCACCACTGAAATTTTCTTTTTATTCATCATCTGTCACCATATATACATAAAGTACATCCTTTGCTGATTGAATCTTATCTACCTCTACAAGCTTCTTGTTATACAAATCCTTGAGAGTTTTGCTTATACCCATTTTAGGATCTGTACGTGTAACAAAGTAAACCTCACTGTCACGGCTCGTAAGTCCTTCAATAGAAGTGGTAAAGCCAAATTTGCCGTTTCGTTCATAATAGCTTGGCGAGCGTACATTCCATGAACCGGCAGATTCGGTATTCAAAACAGTTCCCTCATCATATGTTAAAAACACATAATTCGTGCAGGAAATAAAATCATTTGTATCATAAAAGAAAAATTTATCAGGGTAATTCTGTGCATATTTGTTCAACGCCTCAAGTCTGGGATTGATAGTCTCTCTGAGGACAGTCGATTTATCATCAAGGTCACTCTGCATATTTGAAACACCCGCAATAACAAGCAAAACGGCTGCACAGGTAATTATAAACTGCCAGGTCTTTGAAAACCGTTCTTCATCCGAACGCCTCATAAATCCTTTCATCGGGCACTCATTAACATCTATTATATCCGTCAATGTAAGTGTTCCGACAACAGCCATTGCAAGAACCATAAGGTCAACAAGTCGTGCCATCACACGGCCGTTAAATTCCAAAAAAGTAATTTCAAGCAACAAGCCTGCTACAGTAGAAATAAAAATTATATCCTTTTTCTTTTTGCGAGATGATAATACAATACAAGCAGCAAGCAGAATCATCACATATACAGAACAGTATTTTACGGTTTCATCATCGGATTTGAACCATCTGGATAAACCATTTTGAAAGGCATCAGCAATTCTTTGACCGATATGGTTTGCATTACTCTTTATTTCTTTCATATAATCAGCAATTTTCGTCATATTTTCAGTGTTCACGCTGTCATCAATATCGAGAAAACGTCTTGAAATTGCTCTGTATGTAACTTCGTTTATATCATTTGATACATAGAATGGCATGTTTTCATAATATCCGGGAACAGAATCATAATCATATACCGCTGCGCGTACTTCCTTAAACTCTTTGTATTCTTTATACTCCGGTCTGCTCCATGCGAGCATATCAATTCCGAATATTATGCCGCACACGGCAACAGCCGAAACAGCCCATAAAATATATTTTTTCAACGAATGCTTATCTCTGAGTATTCTTACCGCTATAATTAAAGCAATAACAGGAAGAAGCAAATAAAATGTTTTTGAGCGTACTGCAAAAGAAAGAACCGCACAAAATGTCGCAAATACAATATGTCTGCCATTATCTTTTTCAGGCATTTCGTGTATCAGCGCAATCGCACCAACCCCCATAAATGCCGAGGTAAGTGTAAACTGCGGCAGGCATATATACTTTTGAATCAACAACAAAAACAACAAAAGGTACAGTACAATTCCAAGTGCAGTACATTTCTTCTCGTATGTCTTTTTTATCAAGTAATAACAGAATACACATGACGGAACATACATACAAAACATAGTGAAAAGACCATACCAAGGGATAAGGGTTGTAATGCTATACAACCCGGAAAGAATAAGCCCCATCGGGTATCTCATAAACACAATATCTGCGCTGGGAGTTCCTGTGTAAGCACCTGATACTATTGTCATCATACGAAAATCGTCATTTGTATACCACACAGGCGGATTATTTGCAATTACGAG
>JAZNRX010000108.1:0-7920 GCA_045590915.1 Acutalibacteraceae bacterium
GCAGTCGGTGCAACGGGCCCCACAGGCCCCGAGGGAGCAGTCGGGGCGACGGGCCCCACAGGTGCCGTGGGTGCAGTCGGTGCAACGGGCCCCACAGGTCCTACCGGCCCCATAGGTGTAGACGGAGTTACTCCTACATTCACAATCGGCACGGTTACAACCGGAGAAACACCTTCCGTAACATTGACCGGTACACCGCCCGATTATGTGCTTAACTTTGTTTTACCTGTTTCAGGATCATAACAAAATAGTCTCTTTTCTTAATTAAATGACAATCTGATACACTTATGAAAATTTCTGTTTACGCTATTGCAAAAAATGAAGAAAAATTCGCTCACCGTTGGGCACGGTCCATGAGTGAGGCTGATGAAATTATAGTTCTTGACACGGGAAGCGAGGATAAAACCGTTGAAATCCTGTCCTCCTTCCCGAAGGTCAGGGTTTTCAGAGAAAAGGTGTCTCCCTGGAGGTTTGACACAGCAAGAAATATGAGTCTCCGAAAAGTGTCCGACGATACTGATTACTGTGTATGTACGGATCTTGACGAGATTTTTACAACGGGTTGGCGTGAAAATCTGGAAAAGGTACTGACAGAGCATCCTGACAGGGTAAGCTATCGCTATGTATGGTCTTTTAACAAGGACGGCAGTGAAAACACCGTTTTCAATCTTGATAAAATTCATAAAAGACAGGGATTTATCTGGACACATCCCGTCCATGAGGTGCTGACCTTTACCGAAAACCGTCAACCTATTACAGTCTTTGCCGACAATGTGGAGCTTCAACACTATCCCGATGAAAAAAAGTCAAGAGGAATATACCTTCCGCTTCTTGAGCTTTCCGTAAAAGAAGCTCCCGAGGATGACAGAAATATGCACTATCTCGGCAGAGAATACATGTTTTACGGCAGATATGATGAAGCAATCAGAACCTTCAGAAAGCATCTGTCTCTTGAGGGTGCAAAATGGAAGGACGAAAGATGTGCTTCCTTACGGTATATGGCAAGGTGCTTTCAGGCTCTTCAAAAACCTTCCGAGGCACTGCAGTGTCTTCTCGGAGCCTGTGCAGAAGCACCCTATCTTCGCGAGCCGTGGATGGAAGCTGCCGAATATTTCTATAAGGAAAAAAACTATTACGGTGTTATAACCTTTGTAAACGAGGCTCTGAAAATCACCAAAAAAACCGATACCTATATAACGGTATCGGAATACTGGGGCAGCAAGCCCTATGACTTGCTTTCATTGGCATATTATTACACGGGAGATGTTTCAAAAGCTGAGGAAAACGCCCGAACAGCACTCACCTTTTCTCCCTATGATGAAAGAATAAGGAAAAACCTTATATTCTTTGTTTCGGTAAAAAAGCCGTAAAAAAAGTCCTGCATTACCCGTTGGAGTGATGCAGGATTGATTTTTATTCATTTACACTGACAGGTATTTCTTCTTTCTCTACGGAAGCGGCAAGCCTTCTTTCGCGAAGCTGTCTCTCGATTTCCGCTTTTCTTTCCTTGTTATCCTTTACAAAGCTGATAAAGAAGAGATATAAAAGAGAACCTACAACGGGGCCCAGCATAAACATGGGCCACTGCCATTTAAGGAATTTTTCGCTCTGAGGAAGACCTTTTTCCTTAAGAGTGGAGTCATATCCGAGGAACTTGAGGATAAAGCCTTCAATAAGAGTGGATGCACCGCTTGTCATCTTGGTTGTGAAGTTCTGCATAGAGAAGGATACACCCTCTGTACGAAGACCTGTTTTGAGTTCAACCTCATCAATGGAGTCAGCGGTGAGTGAACGGTGTGCAATATCCATCATCTGACCGGGAAGATTTACGATCGCCATAAGAGCGGTCATAATAATGAATTTCGGTATTGTATCAAAGCCGACGAAAAATGCGGCTATGCGAAGCACTGCGGCAAAAATCTGTGAGGTAAGAAGAATTCTTTTCATACCGCCGATTTTCTTCGCAACAGAAGTGGCAAAGAACATAACGGGAGTGCCGAGAATACCGCTGCAGGCTCCGTATACAACCTCTGCGGTCTGTCCGTTCATAGAGCCCAGCTGCACACAGTTTTCAAAGAAATAAGCATTCTGAACCTTGGGTGAAAAGCCCTGTGAGAAACGGGCAAGTGATATAAAAATGAGAGTGGGATTATGTCTTAAAACAAGAAGTGACTGCAGCACGGATTCGCCTTTTTCGACAGGCATTGCAACTCTTTCCTTCATTCTGTAGGCATTCATTGAAAGCAACTCACCGCCGCAACAGAAAATAATTGCACAAATGAAAAATACAAGCTTGTCGTCAAGGCCTGCTGAATTGAGAGCACTTCTTATCATCTGAAATGCTCCTACAACAACACTTCCGGCACCCGCACCGATGGAAACCCACTGTGCAACTCTTGAACGCTCATCGGAATGAGGAGAGGAAAGAGGAATCAAGCCCCATAAGGCAACATCCTGAAATGAATAGAAGAAGTCAAATATAAAATATGTGGTAAGAAGATATACCACCTGCATATTTTCAGACAAATTGAAATTGAAAAACATTGCAAGGGATATAAGTCCCAGAATAGGCGGGAAATAAAGGTGATACGGACGAAGCTTGTTGTAGGGCCTGTGCTTTCTTCTGTCAACAATAGCACCGATAATGGGATCGTTTATGGCATCCCACACATGACTCAGGGTAAAAACAGAGCCTACCTTAACGGGATCCATATGAAGAAGATTTATGCAGAAATAACGAAGCCAGCCCGAAACATAGCTGTATGTAAGGTTCTGACCTGCAAGTCCCGAGGCATATGCGAATATTTCATTATTCGGCACATAGCCTTCGCCTTTTGTTTCTTTTGAAAACAGGAAAAACGGTTTCATAAAAAAACTCCTTGTTCATACTTCCTTAACAATATACCATAAACAAAAAAAGGTGTAAAGAGAAAAAAACTATTCACCCTTACAAAAGCATTAATTATCTGCTTTTATCCTAAGCTTCACTTTCTTATGTCTTTTTCCCGAAGAATTCCCGTATAAAGTCCGTCAACACATGCTCCTTTGGCAACATATCCCTTTTCCGTGTAATATTCCTCAAGTTTTTTATTATCATCGGCACTGTCAAGCCGGAAGCACTCATAACCGTTTTGGGCGGCATACTCTTCGGCTTTTCGGAGGAAAATTTTTCCCGTGCCCTTTTTATCCGTCCTGACAGCAAAATTGTGCAGATACAGGGCTTTAACCGTTTTATAATCAGCAATTTGCTCCCAACGCTCATCCTCTTTTTTGAGAACGGCACAGGCGATGATGTCACCGTCTCGTTCTGTCAGAACAAAAACCTCACCGTTTTTTCTGTGATGCTCAAAATATTCCATAGGATAAACCTCAGCATAATTCGTGACATTCCACTGCTTTATTCCGACCTCGTCCATCCAACGTACTCTACTTTGAATTATACCGAACATCACGGGGATCTCATTCTTTTTTATGGGACGGAAAATATATTTTTCGTCCAATGCCATATCCATCAGCATTCTGTTTATTGAATTGAGAACATCCTTTTTGTCGGCACTCCACATGGGAGCCGCAAGAATTTTCTTGTCACCGTCTCCTGTCAGGCGATGAACTGCAACATTCTCGGGAATAAGAGGAATAAGCTCTCTTAAAATCTCAACATATTCCTCTTTTTCAAGAGGCTTTACCCTTCCCCTCAGATATTCATCATAAAGGTCAGTGCCTTTGAGTATATGAAGAAGCTGAAGCTTCACTCCGTCGGTTTTGTTTTCAAGAGCAAAAAGAAGAGTGTTTTTCATATCATTTATATTCTCATCGGGAAGTCCTAAAATGATATGGGTTATAACATATATCCCCTTTTCGTGAAGCCTTGCGGCAGAAGTCTCAAAGTCGCGGTTTTCATAGCATCTTCTTATATAGGCTATGCTTTGGGCCTTCGTTGTCTGAAGCCCCAATTCAACCCACACAGGCTTGATTTTATTAAGCTCACCCAAAAGTTCAACCGTTTCATCAGAAAGACAGTCGGGCCGTGTGGCAACGGAAAGAACATCAATATCGGGATGATTTATTGCGGCACAAAACAATTCCCTTTGCTTTTCTATGGGAGCATAGGTTGAGGTGAAGCTCTGGAAATATGCGATATATCCGCCGTTTTTATTTTTATGCGAAACTCTTTTTTTGGCATTTTCTATCTGCAGATTTATATCGCTTCCGCTCTCGGCAAAGTCCCCCGAGCCCTTTCCCGAACAAAAAATACAACCACCCGTCCCCTTTGTACCGTCACGGTTGGGACAGGTGAAGCCTCCGTCAAGGGAGAGTTTATAAAGCTTTTTACCGAATTTTTCACGGCAGTAATCATTCATTGTTTTCATATTATTTGTGATATGCTTCCCCTGCGTTTATTTTACAGGCTCTGTAAATCTGTTCAAGAAGCATAATTCTTGCAAGACGGTGAGGAAAGGTCATTTTTGACATAGAAAGCCTTATATCGCTTCTGCTTTTTACCTTATGGGAAAGTCCGTATGAGCCTCCGATAATAAAAACAATATGCGAAATTCCCGATAGCGCAGTGCTTCCAAACAGTTCTGCAAGGTCCTCGGAGGAATAGAGCTTTCCCTCAATGCAAAGACTTACAACCTTAGCATTTGAGGGGATTTTTCTGAGTATTTCCTCTCCCTCTTTTTCCAGCACCGCATTAATTTCACTGTCCTTGGGATTTTCGGGAAGAACACCTGCTTTTATCTCAACAACATTCATTTTTGCGAATGCTTTGAGTCTTTTAAGATATTCATCGGATGCCTCATTGAAAAAGGCATCCTTTAATTTACCCACTGAAATTATAGTAACACTCTGCATAAGTCACCTTAAAATATTATGTATTTATCCATAGGTCCCACGGGAGCCACCAGAAGCATATAATCCCTGTCCCTTACGGCACCGTCTCTTTTAAGAACGGAATTGGTGCAGGAAAATGCACGGTCGGGGGAATTGTTCTCACGGCTTAAGTGCCCCAGAACGAAGCGTCTGACACCCATGGAAAAAAGCTCACGGACCGCTTCGGCACAGTCGGGATTTGAAAGATGTCCGGAAGAAGAACGAATTCTTCCTTTAAGTGCAAGGGTATACGAGCTGAAATCAAGCAGAGTTTCGTCATAATTGGATTCCATAAGCACAAGGTCACAATCGGACAGTGTCCTTAAAATTTCACCCGAAACAACACCCGTATCGGTACATATACCCACCGTCCTGTCGGGAAGAACTATTTTATACCCGCAGGACTCCTTTGAGTCGTGAGATGTGGGGAATTTGCTGATGAACATATCCTCAATCGAAATTCCGTTCTCCGACATAATTTCATAGGGGAAGCTGCCGTCAATAACACCCTTTCCCAGCATTCCCGAAAGTGTTCCGCCCGTAGCGTATACGGGAATTTTTCTTTTTCCTGCAAATACACGAAGTCCCGATATATGATCATCGTGCTCATGGGTTATGAAAATTGCCTTTACACAGTCGGGCGAAAGCCCTGCATTTTCCAAAGCCAGAGTGAGCTGCTTATTGTTGCTTCCGCAGTCTATAAGGATACCGTGGGAAGCAGTTCCTATATATGTGGAATTTCCTGACGAGGAGGAACAAAGAGTGCAGAATCTTGCCATAAAAACCTCTTAATTTATCTGTGATTTATCCTTTGTTTCATAGAACCATATTTCACCCTTGCCCTTGGGATTGAAAAAGGTGAAGCCGCCCTCAAGCCCTGTGCTGTCACCGCGTTTCACATCACCGTTCACGGGATTTCTGAACACATATTTTGTGTCGGGAAGAATATGGGGGAAAATATTTATACTGTTTTCTTCGGCAGTGCTTGTCCTTATGACCTCAATAAAGCCTGTGCCGTCCTTTTCATTATGGAACTGCACCGCATACCAGCCGCTTTCACGGTCTGATAATTCATAATAGTCACCCGAAAGCTCATATTCAGCCGCCATTCTCCATACGGGAACCATTTTTCTTGCAACAGAAAATGCTTTTTCACTGTCATCGGGATCGAGACATGCGGTAAGAGCAGGTGTCATAGCACAAAGATAAGAATATTCATCAAGATTTCTGTTCTTGGGCATCTTCTCATCCCGTCTTTTTGCGTGTGCACGGAAATAAGGTATCCAACTGAACATTTCGTAATAATGGAACACTCTTTCATCGGGAAAATCAATGTGCATATCGGTATACTGCAAGGGCACACTTCTTCTCATAAGATCCATTTCATTTCGTGTACCGCCGGCGGCACAGTTATCAATACAGAGTCCCGGATTTCGTGAACGAAGCTCATCATAAAGGCGAATAACTGCCTGAATGTGCAGGTTTTCCATAGCACCCACACGGTTTTCTCCCTCATTCTCCTCAAAATATCTGTCGGGAGTGAAATTGAAATCCTGACGGTAAACATCAATACCGCCGTGCTTTATATGTTTATCAAGAAGCTCAAGCACGAAATTGAAGCATTCGGGATTGCTGTAGTCCAAAAGACGACAGGCCTCCTCTTCACCCTCGTCATTATGTGCCTTTAAGCACCATTCGGGATGAAGAAAATCAAGCTTTGAGTCTCTCATAACTCTTTCAGGCTCAAACCATACCAACAAATCAATACCGTTTTCGTGAAGCTTATCGGAAACGGGACGGAAGCCGTCGGGAAGCTGCTCGGGATTGGGCACCCAATCACCCACATTCCACCAGCTGTGTTCACAGGGATACCAGCCTGCATCTATCCACCAGCCGTCAGGGCGGAGTCCTTTTCTTATGAAGGTATCTATTCCGTCAAGCTGATTTTCCGTGGTGATACCCTCAAATTCACCGAAGCCGCCTATCATATGTGTGTGAAGATACATTGCGGGCTTAATCTTCTCACCGCTTTTGCCTGTAGGGAGAATATGCTTAAGGAAAAAACGTCTCCAGAGATTTGTTCCCTTGGTTTCTTCCCCTGTATATATAAGTGCGGTAAGATTGGGAGTTCTCATGGTTTCACCCGCATAAAGAACCGTATCAAAACGCTTCTGCTTCAATGTAAAGCGGACACCCTTTGCGACGGGTTCAAAAACCATTTCCCAGCGTCCTGCCCAACCGATACCGAGCTTTACGGAATATTCACTGAAAACAAGTGTCATAAAGGGGGATGCACCGTCTGCACCTCGGCAGTATGCGGGAGAAATCTCAATTTTTTCATTAATTTCCCTTTTGAAGCGTCTGAAAAGTCCGTCATTCCTTGTATCGCCGCTTCCGTAAATAAGGACAGGATTTGTGCCCTCAAGCACCTTGGTGATACAGAAATCCGAAAGCCTCTCACTGTCGTGCTTTCCCATATTCGTCATTTCAAATCCCCATTCAACAACAGGAAAATCCGAATATTCCGTGCATCTTACGGTACCTATCATACCCTTTGCGGCAACTGCGGAAATCTCAGTAAGCTTAACAGATGAATCGGAATAAAAGCCTCTTACAGACGGTCTCATATCAGAAGAAGAGCCCTCATTCAAAAGCCCGTCAAAAGAAAAACAGACAGGAAGATTCTTCATATCGGAAAAACCGAAAATTTTATTTTTCAACAACATATCTTTCATCATAAACCCCGTAAATCATAATTCAGCGTTGCTGAATTATGAAGTGATATTTCTGCTTCGCAGAAGTGATATTGCCCTTCGGACAGTGATATTCATTCCTTCGGAATGAGTGATATATTTTCCTGCGGAAAATGTGAAGGAAGGCCCAAACGCCTTGTTCCGCTTCACTCTGAACACTCGTTTCTTCGAAACATCATTGAAGTTTGATTGCATTTTGCACTTTGTGAAGCCTCCGAATTCCGAATTCCGAATTTGCGAAGCATTGTTCCGAAATCCGAATTCCGACCTCGTAAAGCCTCCGACCTCAGTTTAT
>JAZNRX010000109.1:0-12499 GCA_045590915.1 Acutalibacteraceae bacterium
TTCGGAGAAAGCCCTACACAAATACAATCAAATTTCAGCAATGTGCCGAAGGCACGAGCGTTATAGAGCGAAGCGGAGCAAGGCGTTTACGCCTTCCTTCACATTTTCCGCAGGAAAATATATCACTCCTGTGAAGCAGAAATTTCACTGCCCGAAGGGCAATATCACTCATTCCGAAGGAATGAATATCACTGCATAATTCAGCACCGCTGAATTATGCTCCCCCGGGGGTATTATGTTTAAGATTAATCCCGCTAAATATTCAGGTGTTACGGTTATTCCATCTGAAATAATCCAAAATCACCTTATTCTTTCATCTGCGCCTCAGCTTAAGGTTATTCTATATGCCTTTTCAAATGCGGGCGGTTTGTTTGATGAAAAATCCGTTGCGGCGGCTACGGGTATAAACGAAAATGAAGTGAATGATGCTCTGTCCTATTGGAAGGATAAGGGCTTTATTCTCCATACCGATGATGAGGTTGTTTTTGAAAATAAGACTGCCGTCATCACCGAAAAAGCCGAGACTGTCAGGGAAGTAAAAACGGAGCCTTATTTACCGGAAATAAATACAGGGCTTAAAAAAATTCCCTCAGACAATCCGCCAAAGCTCACAAGAGAGCAGATTGCTCAGAGAATTGATGAATGTGAGGAAATTGCCGTCCTTCTCAATGAAGCACAGATAAGACTGGGACGAACCATAGGTTTAGGCGACCAAAGCTCTCTCATTCTTTTACACGACTATTACGGACTTCCCATAGAGGTTATTCTCACCATATGTGCCTTTGCCGCCACAAAGGGCAAGGCATCAAATATGAGCTATATCTATAAAATCGGTGTAGACTGGAGCAGCAGAGAAATCGACACTCTTGAAGCCGCCGATGAGGAGCTTAAAAGACTTGAAAAAACTAATTCCGTCTGGAACAGCTTCTGTGCACAGGTAAAGCTCAAAGGTGTAAGAATTACCACACCGCAAGAGAAATATTTAAGACAGTGGACAGAGGAATGGGGCTTTTCCGTTGTTATGCTGTCGGTGGCATATGAGGAAATGATGCTCCATCAGGATAAATTCAACTTCCCTTATTTACATAAAATTCTTTCTTCATGGCACAAAAAGGGTATTAACACTCCCGAAAAAGCAAGCGAAGAAAAGGAAAAATTCATAAGAGATATGGAGCAAAAGGCTTTAGAAAAGCAAAACCGCAGAAGACAGGATAAAAAAGAGACCGAGCTCAAGCCCGATCCCACTGCTTCTTATGATATAAATCTTGCGGAGGAGCTGGCACGGACCACCGTACCCAAGGTAAGAAAGAGAGAAAAGAGATAAAAATATGAATTATTCAAGAGAAATTTTCGAAAAGGCTCAGGAAATTATTGAAAAAAGAAAAAGCGATGCCGAAAACAAAAACATTGCACTTATGAGATTGTTTGAAGGCATTGAGCCCGAATATAAAAAGCAAAGAGCCGAAATGATCAATTCCGTAAAGGAGGTCATTAAGGCCATTGATATGACTCCCGAAAAGGCGGCTGGGCTTGTTCAGACACAGAAAATGAGAAATCTTGCCGCACAGGAAAAAATCAGAGAGCTTCTTAAAAAGCACAATATGCCTGAGGATTATCTTGAAATTAAATATTTCTGTCCCGTGTGTGAGGACAGCGGATTTATTAATTCAAGGCTTTGTGAATGTCATATTTCTCTTCTTAAGGATCTTGCTTTTGAGGAAGCAGGAAAAAAATCTCCTTTGAAATTCTGCAGATTTGAGGATTTCAGGCTCTCCTACTATTCAGATGAAAAGACCTCGGCAAAGGAGCTCTCACCCAGAGAAAAAATGTCCGATATTCTTGATTTCTGTAAATTTTATGCCGCAGACTTTGACACAAGCTCACAGTCCGTTCTTATGCAGGGCTCAACAGGACTGGGAAAAACCCACCTTTCTCTTTCAATAGCAGGCGAAATTATCAAAAAGGGCTATAATGTGCTTTATAATTCCGCACAGAATATGTTTAATGAGCTGGAAAAGGAACGCTTCGGAAAATCTCAGGATAAGGGTGCATATGAGGCTATGATACTTGAATGTGACCTTCTTCTTATTGACGATTTAGGTGCTGAATTCCAGACAAACTTTACGACCTCTGCTCTTTATAATATAATAAACACAAGAATTAACATGGGACTTCCCACTATTATCAGCACAAATATGTCCTTTGTTGAGATTGAAAAAACATATACACAGAGAATTTCCTCAAGAATTCTCGGAGAATATGAAATTCTCCGCTTTGACGGCAAGGATATAAGACAGATAAAAAAGCTGTCTCAATAAGCCGTTAAAAACAACATCCCTTTATTATCGTTCACCGATAATAAAGGGATTAATTTTTTTATTTTTTTTCTGATTTCTTTCTCATTACATACCACAAAACAATGAGAATTTGAAAAAATACTGCGGCTATAAGAATTTTATAAGCACTTTTTTCGGCAAAATTAAAAACATTAAAGGAAACCGCAAGGGAAATTACTCCTCCCCAGAGAATTCCCGAAACGCTTACCGCCTGCTGCCATATTCTTCCCCACAGCTTTGAAAAAACAAGGGTTATTATGAAGCTTGCAGGAACGGAATACATAAAAACAAGAATAAAATCGTTTTGTCCGAGATTATATATTCCGTTTACTATAAGGTCGGTAACAAAATATATTACCGATGATACAAGCCACAGAAGACCGACACTCAATGCCGTTATCATTATTCTTCTGAATTGCTTATTCTTTGCAATTTCATCAATTTTTCCGCTTATACTGTCCTTTTCGTCCTGTCCGATTATATCATTTACGGAACAGCCGAATATCTCTGACATTTTATAAAGAACATATACATCAGGGACAGACTCGCCTCTTTCCCATTTGGAAACAGCCTTGTCGGAATAGCTGAGCTTTTCACCTAAAGAGCTTTGTGTAAGTCCGTTCTCTTTTCTGTAGTAGGAAATATTATTTCCCGTTCTTTTTCTGAAATCAGTTTCGTTCAAATTTACACACCGCCGGAATAAATAACTTTAATTTTACAGAATTCTTATAACAGATGCAGCCGCAAAATCGCGAAGCTCGCAAAGAGTTTCACGAAGCTCCTTTTCCGTTGCCTTTTTTGTAATAAAGGCAATTTCATTTGATGAAGCATTCTCCCTTGAAAGCACATCAACACCGCCGAAGGCCTCTCTGATGTTTATAAGGCTTTCTTCCGGATTTTTAGCATAGCCTCTGATATAAAGTGCGGTTTCATAAAGCATATAATCCTCAACAAGACCGTCCTTGTGCTTACCCCACTTATAATGTGCCTCATGCTTTTTAAGTCTTGCACATTCCATAACATCGCCTACAACTGCACTTGCAGTGGCTTCCTTGCCTGCACCCTGTCCGTAAAGAACAACATCTCCGACACTGTCTCCCGTTACGGAAATTGCATTATAAACGCCGTTTACGCCTGCAATAAGAGAAGAATCACTTACAAGGAAAGGACATACGATTGCACCTGTTTTACCGCTTTTAAGCTTATGTGCTTTTCCTAAAAGCTTTATTTTATATCCTATTGAAGCCGCATATGCCGCATCCTCAAGAGTTATTGCTCTGATACCCTCTGTATGTATTTCCTCGGGATAAACGTGATTTCCGAAGGCAATAGAGGCAAGAATTGCGGTTTTTCTTCCGGCATCAAGTCCTTCAACGTCTGCAGTGGGATCCTTTTCAGCATAGCCCTTTTCCTGTGCAATTTTAAGAGCAGTATCAAAGGACATTTTTTCATTTATCATTTTTGTGAGAATAAAGTTTGTTGTACCGTTGAGAATTCCCGCAAAGGAAAGAATATTATTTCCCGAAAGAGCAGAGAAAAGAGTTCTTATAACGGGAATTCCGCCGCATACGGAGGCTTCAAACATAAATGAAGCATTATTGCTTTCGGCTGTTTCAAAAAGCTCCTGTGCCTTTGCGGCAACAAGTGCTTTATTTGAGGTTACAACATTTTTTCCTTTTTTAAGACATTCTGTACAGAAAGTAAAGGCAGGCTCTACACCGCCCATAGTTTCGACAACTGTTTCAATTTCACTGTCTTCAACAATAATATTTATATCCTTTACAATTCTGCTTTCATAAGGGCTTCCCTTAAAATCCCTTATATCAAGAATATACTTCACATCAATATTTTCGCCGGCACTTTTTATCATCAGCTCTTTTTTACTGTCCAGAATATCCACAACACCTGAACCAACCGTGCCGCAGCCTAAAACGGCTATCTTCATAATAACACTCCTAACGGAAAATATTTATTTAATTCTACAATAAAGGATATTAAAAGTAAAGATTTTTTTTGCCTATTTACAGATTATTATAATAATTAATAATTATTAAAAATTTTTATTGAATTTACTGAACTTATGTGTTAATATATGTATAAGTATAATTATAAGTAAAACTATATATATAAACTGTGGAGGTTTTATGGATTCACTCAACGAGATATGGGCACAGGTTCTTCTTTTGTGTAAGGAAGAGGTTTCCGATGTCATGTATAATATGTGGCTGGCTCCCCTTGAATTCAACAAGCTTGATGAAAGCTCAGCCGTTTTTACCGTAAATGCGGAATATAAGAAAACTATTGTAATGAATAAATTTTCAGAGCTTCTTAAAAGATGCTTCTTTGAGATTATAGGCTTTGAAATAGACATTGATATCGTAGTAAACGAAGCAGTGGCTTCAAAAAAGGATATAACAAAAAACACACAGGAAACAGTCACTGAAAAGGAAAATAAAAAAGAAATTTCTGCTCCGGTAAAAAATACACTTGAATATTACACCTTTGATAATTTCATTGTAGGCTCATCAAACTTTCTTGCATATGAAATGGCAAAAAATATTGTTGAGAAGCCTGCACAGCACAATCCATTCCTTATCTACGGTAATTCAGGTCTTGGAAAAACCCATCTTCTTTACGCAATATACAACGAGCTTAAAAGAAGAAATCCCAATGCCGTCGTAATTTATATTACCGCGAAGAAATTTCTTGACGGCTTTCAGGACGGTCTCAATAAAAAAACCGTAAACGATTTTCTCAGTCAGTTCAAGAATGTTGACGCTCTTCTTATAGACGACGTTCAGACCTTGAAGTCAACAGAAAAAACTCAGGTTGAATTTTTCCACATATTCGAGGCTCTTTATAACGACCATAAACAGATTGTTCTCACCGCCGATGTGGCTCCCAAGGAAATAGACGGTCTTGACGAAAGACTCCGTTCACGCTTTGAAATGGGACTTATAGTTGACATCAAAACCCCCGATATTGAAACAAGAAAGGCTATTGTCGTAAGAAAAGCCGAATATCTGGGAATAAAACTCACCGATACTGCAATTCAGTATATTGCCGAAAAGATAAAAACAAATATCCGCCAGATTGAAGGTACAATAAATAAAATTGAGGCAATGAGCAGAATTTACGGAAGAATGCTTTCCTTTGAGCAGATACAGGCTATCGTTAAGGAAGTGACATCCGATTCTCTGCCGGTTACAACCGTTGTGGAAAAGGTATTTACCGTTGTGTCTGAAAATCTCGGTGTTCCCGTGGATGATATAAAATCGCAAAGCAGACAGCAGAAGATTTCAAAGGCAAGAAATATCTGTATGTATGTTATAAAGGACATATTAAAGGATATTACATATCAGGAAATCGGTGACTATTTCGGAAAAGATCATGCAACTGTCATGCATTCTCTCAATAAAATCAAGTCATCAACGGAAACAGACCAGATTCTTAAAAACACAATAAGCAATATAATAAAGCAGATAAAGGAAATGTAAATTGATTTTTTTCATCAGAATGCTTTTTTAAAGGCTTTTTTACGACAAAAAAAGAACGGAATTTGTGTCGGAAAATGAAAAAAGTTTTCAACAGTTTATAAACTTTCAACAATAAATCTTTCAACAATATCAACACCTTATTTTCAGGCATGCTGAATGCACAAGTTATGAGATTTTTTAAAGTTGATAAAATTTAGCTGTTTTTCCATATTTTTCAAGGTTCGGAAAAGTTTTCAACAGTTTCAACCGTACCTACTACTATTACTGTTTTTAAACAGTGAATTATTAATACAAACACAGAAAAATTTGTTTTTTTCGGGAGGATAAGTATGAAAATCGTATGTAATACAAATTCATTTACAAATGCCTGTCTTAACGTACAAAGGTCAATTCCTTCTAAAGCAGTGTTACCTCATCTTGAAGGAATACTCATAGAGACAACGGGAGCTTCATCGGTAAAGCTCACGGGATTTGATCTTGATATATCAATAATGACTGCATTTACCGTACGCGTAGAGGAAGAAGGAGCGGCGGTTCTCAATGCAAAAACCTTCTGCGATATTTTAAGACATCTTCCCGACAGCACGGTTACAATTACCTGTAACGAAAAGAATATATGCACGATTACAAGCGGTGAGGTTGAATATACTCTTATAAGCCTCAATCCCGCAGAATATCCCGAGCTTCCCGTAATTACGGATGAAATTCCCTTCAGACTCAACGCCGGTATTCTTAAGGATATGATAAAGAGAACTGTTTTTGCCGTTTCTCCCGATGACGGAAAAACCGTTCACAGAGGTGTTAAGTTTGAAATCAGAGAGGGCGGAATAAAGCTTGTTGCTCTTGACGGCTACAGACTTGCAATAAGAAGTGAATTTACGGATTATAACGGAGATAATCTTAATTTTGTCGTACCTGCAAAAACTCTCAATGAAATTATGAAGCTGGCAGAGAACGATGAAGACTTTATTGAAATTTCCAAGGGCAGACGCCACATTATGCTTAAGGTAAACGGCTATTGTCTTATTTCAAAGCTTCTTGAGGGTGAATTCCTTGATTATACGACTGCATTCCCCAAGGGAAAAAGCTCAACCGTAAGAGTAAATACAAAAAAGATTATGGATTGTATTGAGAGAACCTCAATAATAATTACCGAAAAGGTAAAAAGTCCCTTAAGATGTATTTTTGAGGATGACGAATTAAGAATTTCCGCAGTTACGGCTCTTGGAAGTGCCAATGACAGAATAGATGTTTCAATAGACGGTGTCAGAACAGAAATAGGCTTCAATAACAGATTTCTTCTTGATGCTTTAAGAAGCTGTGATACGGATGAGGTTCTTATTGAGCTTAACGGCTCTCTTTCTCCCGCAGTTATAGTGCCTCCAGAGTCGGACAGCTTCCTTTACCTCATTCTTCCCGTAAGAATAAAAAATGATTGATAAAGCGGTAAAAAAATGGAAAAGAAAGTAATTAAAGTCAGACCTAAAATAATAAACGAAGAAAAAATATATATAAAAACCCCTTTTATAAAGCTTGATTCAGCCATGAAGCTTTCGGGAATTGCCGATACAGGCGGAATGGCAAAAATGCTTATAGAGGACTGTCTCGTAAAGGTAAACGGAGAAATATGTACACAAAGAGGAAAAAAGCTGGTAAACGGAGATAAAATCCTTTTCAGAAACACTCTTTATGTAATCGAAAGCAAAAATGAAGATAACTGAATTAGAGCTCAGAAATTACCGTAATATAGAAAGCCTGAGAATTGAGCCATGTGACTCCGTCAATATAATATACGGAGAAAATGCACAGGGGAAAACAAATATTCTTGAAAGTATATTTCTTTTTACGGGGCTTAAAAGCTTCAGATGCACCAAGGACAGAGAGCTTGTAGGCTTCAATAAAAATGAAGCACTTATAAAGACCTCTTTTTCCACCGCCATGAGAGATCAGACGGCACAGCTTAAAATTACGGACAGAAGAAGAGCAGTTCTCAACGGAGTTCCGCTTAAATCTCCTGTTGAACTGATGAGCAGATTTCCTGCGGCTCTTTTTGTTCCGGGCTTTATGTCTCTTATACAGAACGGTCCGTCTGAAAGAAGAAGATTTATAGATTCCGCGATATGTCAGATAAAGCCGAAATATGCCGTTCTTCTGACAGAATATACAAAGCTTTTAAAGCAGAGAAATGCAGTTCTCAAGGACAGTGAAAACATTTCCGAAATAAAGCTTTTTATGGAATGTATAAATGAAAGCTTTTCATCCCTCGGTGAAGAAATATATAAGGAAAGACAAGAATATCTTTCGGCTCTTCTTCCCTTTATAGATGAAATATACGGCGGTCTTTCTTCGGGAAAGGAAGAAATAAGCTTTTCCTATATAAGAAAAGGCGATGTGACGGGTGAGGCTCATTTTTCTGAGATACTGAAAAAGCACGAAAGTACGGATATTGCCGCACGGATGACCTTAACCGGAGTCCACCGTGACGATATTGATATAAATATAAACGGAGTTTCAGCAAGAAGCTTCGGCTCACAGGGACAAAAACGCTCGGCAGCCATTGCATTGAAGCTGGGTGAGGCTGAGGTTATAAAAAGCAAAATTAACGAGGAGCCGCTCATTCTTCTTGATGATGTTATGAGTGAGCTTGATACCTCAAGACAGGACTATATACTTAATCATATAAGAGACAGACAGGTTTTTATTACCTGCTGCGATCCCGCATCAATTCTCAGAATGAGTGAGGGTAAGACCTTTAATATAAAAGACGGAAGGCTGATATAATGTATCTGCATTTAGGACAGGATACCGTTATAAGAAAAGATGATATAATCGGTATTTTTGATATAGATACCTCTACGGTTTCCGTAATTACAAGAAAATATCTGACAAAAAAAGAAAAGGACGGAAACTGTATCACTGTTTCATATGAGCTTCCCGGTTCGTTTGTAGTGTGTGCCGATAAAAAAGGAACGGAAACAGTTTATATATCACAGCTTTCCGCTTCTACATTAAATAAAAGAACAGAAGAAATATTCTGATTTTTATTGTCTTAAACTCTAAGGAGGAAAAATAAATGGATAATTCCCCAAACAACAATCCCGAAATGATTGATACCAATTTACAGGAGCCTGTAATAACCGACGGTGAAAAGCTGGATACAGTTGTCACCGAGGTTTATGATGCAAATCAGATTCAGGTGCTTGAAGGTCTTGAGGCTGTAAGAAAAAGACCGGGTATGTATATCGGTTCAACAGGTCCCAGAGGACTTCATCATCTTGTTTATGAAATTCTCGACAACTCCATAGACGAGGCTCTTGCAGGCTATTGTACTCACATCGAGGTTGAAATTCTCCCCGGTGATGTTATTACCGTAAGAGATAACGGCCGAGGAATTCCTGTTGATATAAATGAGCAGCAGGGACTTCCCGCAGTAACAGTCGTTCTCACCGTGCTTCACGCAGGCGGTAAGTTCGGCGGCAGCGGCTATAAGGTATCAGGCGGTCTTCACGGTGTTGGTTCATCTGTTGTTAATGCCCTTTCTGAATGGCTTGAGGTTGAAGTAAGTCAGAACGGACATATTCACAAGCAGAGATTTGAAAGAGGTGTTATCGCCTCCGACCTTGAAATTATCGGAGATACAAACGAAACAGGTACTCTTGTACGCTTCAAGGCTGATCCTGAGGTTTTCACGGAAACCACTGTTTATGAGTTTGAAACACTTCAGAGAAGAATAAGAGAGCAGGCATTCCTTAATGCAGGTCTTCGCATTTCTCTTGCAGACAGACGCGACGAAGAAAATGTGGTTGAAGAGGTTTTCTGCTTTGAGGGCGGTATTTCAAGCTTCGTTGAATATATAAATGAATCCCGTGCAGTAACTCCCATTCACGATGAGCCTATGCATTTCACTGCAGTTAAGGGTGACAGAAGTGCTGAGGTTGCCATTATGTATAATGACAGCTATAATGAGACAATTCAGTCCTTCGCAAACAATGTACGTACTATTGACGGCGGTACTCACGAAACAGGCTTTAAGAATGCTCTGACAAGAGTTTTCAATGATTACGGCAGAAAATATAATTTCCTTAAGGATGCAGACAAAAATCTTTCCGGTGATGACGTAAGAGAAGGTCTGACAGCAGGTATAAGTGTTAAGCTGACAGATGCTGAATTTGAAGGACAGACAAAGGGTAAATTGGGTAATACCGACATTACTCCCCTTGTTCAGCAGATGGTTTATGAAAAGCTTTCCACATATTTTGAGGAAAATCCTTCCGTAGCCCGTGCTATTTTCAATAAGGCACTTGATGCATCCCGTGCAAGAGAGGCAGCAAGAAAAGCAAAGGAGCTTGCAAGAAGAAAATCAGCTCTTGAAGGAAATTCACTTCCCGGTAAGCTTGCCGACTGTACGGATAAAAATCCCGAAAATACAGAGCTTTACATCGTCGAGGGTGATTCAGCGGGCGGCTCCGCAAAGGAAGGCAGAGACAGAAGAACTCAGGCTATCCTTGCACTCTGGGGTAAAATGCTTAATGTTGAAAAATCCCGTATAGATAAGGTTATCGGCAATGAAAAGCTTGTTCCCGTTGTTCTGGCACTTGGAACCGGTATAGGTGAGGATTTTGATATAACAAAGCTTCGTTATCATAAGGTCGTAATTATGGCCGATGCCGACGTTGACGGTGCACACATAAGAACTCTTCTTCTCACCTTCTTCTTCCGTTATATGCGTCCTCTTATTGAGCATGGCTTTGTTTATATCGCACAGCCTCCCCTTTTCAAGATTTCAAAGGGCAAGCGTCACGAATATGCATATTCGGATGAGCAGAGAGATGAATTTTTAGCAGAAATGGGACAGGGCTGTTCCGTTCAGAGATATAAAGGTCTTGGTGAACTGGATCCTGAGCAGTTATGGGAAACAACAATGGACCCCGAAAGAAGAACAATGCTCCGCGTAAATCTCATTGATGCCCAAGAAGCAGACGAAACCTTCTCAATTCTTATGGGTGATAAGGTTGAGCCCAGAAAAGATTTCATTGAAAAGAACGCTAAATTCGTTCAGAACCTTGATATCTAAGGAGAAATAAGATGGATAACGAAAATAAGATAAATGAAAATATGGAAGAGCTTGTTCCTCAGGGCAGAATGGTGCAGGTAGATCTTAACAAGGAAATGAGAAGCTATTTTCTTGACTACTCCATGTCTGTTATTACCCAGAGAGCACTTCCCGATGTAAGAGACGGTTTAAAGCCCGTTCACCGCCGTATTCTTTATACCATGCATGAAAATAATCTGACTCCCGATAAGGAATACCGTAAGTGTGCGGATACCGTCGGTTCTGTTCTCGGACGTTACCATCCCCACGGTGACGCATCCGTTTATGATGCTATGGTACGACTTGCACAGACCTTCTCCACAAGATATATCCTTGTTGACGGTCACGGAAACTTCGGTACAGTTGACGGTGACCCCCCTGCAGCATACAGATATACGGAATCAAGAATGAGCAAGCTCTCTCTTGAGATGCTTACTGATATTGATAAAAATACCGTTGATTTCACCGGAAACTATGATGACAGACTTAAGGAGCCCACAGTTCTTCCTGCACGCTTCCCCAATCTTTTAGTCAACGGCTCAACAGGTATTGCCGTAGGTATGGCAACCAATATTCCCCCTCACAATATGGGTGAGGTTATTGACGGCATGTGCTGTGTTATTGATAATCCCGACTGCACTCTTGACGATATTATGCAGCATATAAAGGGACCCGACTTCCCCACAAAAGGAATTATTATGGGCAGAGCAGGCATCAGGGCTGCTTATGCTACGGGCAGAGGTAAAATTACCGTTCGTGCAAGATGTGAAATTCAGGAAGGCAAAAACGGCAGATATCAGATTATCGTAACAGAGCTTCCCTATCAGGTTAATAAAGCAAGACTTATTGAGTCTATTGCAGAGCTTCACAAGGAAAAGAGACTTGAAGGTATTTCAGATATAAACGACTATTCCTCAAGAGAGGGTATGAACATCACTATAGATCTGAAGCGTGATGCAAATCCGCAGGTTGTATTAAATCAGCTTTATTCATTTACTCAGCTTCAGACTACCTTCGGTGTTATTCAGCTTGCTCTTGTTGACGGTGTTCCCAAGGTTCTCACTCTCAAGGAAATGCTTGAGCATTATATTGACCACCAGTATAATGTTGTAACAAGAAGAACAGAGTTTGACCTTAAAAAGGCAAAGGAGCGTCAGCACATTCTTGAGGCTCTTCTCAAGGCTCTCGATTTCATTGACGAGGTCATAAATATCTTAAGAGCATCAAAGAGCATTGCCGAGGGTAAGGAAAGACTTATGGCTCGCTTCGGCTTTGACGAAATTCAGGCAAACCACATCGTCCAGATGCGTCTGGGACAGTTAACGGGACTTGAAAGAGAGAAGCTCCAGGATGAGGAAAGAGCACTTGAAGAAAAAATTGCACGCTTCCTTGAAATTCTCTCCTCCCGTGAAAATGTCCTCGCTCTCGTAAAGGAAGAAGCAACCGTTATCAGAGACAAGTTCTCAGATGACAGAAGAAGCGAAATCGTAAATATTACGGGTGAAATGGATATTGAGGACCTTATTCCCGAAGAGGACTGCGTATTCACAATGACACAGATGGGCTACATCAAG
>JAZNRX010000110.1:0-5677 GCA_045590915.1 Acutalibacteraceae bacterium
AGAGGTGGCTTTTATTATTGAGCCTGCATATTCCGACAAATACCTTCTTATTGTTGTAATACTTCCATAAATATTGACTTAGTGCTGTTTGATGTATAAAATGATTATAAAATATACAAAAAAGGGTGGAAGAGATGAAAAAAAGAAGACCACTGCAGCAAAGCAGAACTAAAAACATTATTATAATTATCCTTGCAGCCGTAATTGTTCTCCAGACAGTTGCTATTGCCGCAATGGGCTTATTGAACAAGCCCGCAACGTCTCACGGCAAGGATAGTGTTATTGAGCTGAACATTAACTTTGACGGAGTGGGACAAGAAATGAGCTCCTCTGTAACGGCACTTTTAGGTGACATTTCAGAGAAAGGCTTAAAGCCCGAAGATATAACAGGGCTCGTAAAAAAAGTAGTTTACTCTGACCTTATTGTAAATACAATTATGTCAATGGCATATCCCCTGCTGTTTCAGGTTCTGACAAATCTCGAAATGATGGATTTTGCCACTAATATAGACCTTTATCCCACAGGGCCTTTATATGCACAGAAAATATCAGGTTCCTCATATACCTGTTGTGATAAGGACGGAGCACGAAAGCCTCTGACAGAAGTTCTGAATAATGTCGGTTCAGACTGGACATACATGGACACCAAGGTCAGTTGGGTTGATACTGATGGTGTTACAAAAACAACAACTCTTTGGAACTCAATAAAATGGGGCGTTACCGACAAAGAAAGCTTCTACAAGGTTATGGCTGATATGTCTGAAGGACTTCGCGGAGTGCTTGAAATATGTGTACAAAGCAAATCAAGAGTTGTCAACATAAATGTTGTTGAATTCCTGCTCAACACCGATGCACTTCCCATAAATCTTGATGCTGCAACCATTTACAATTCATCACAGAAAAGCGGATATGAAACCTGCCTCATAACATTATTCAACACATTGGGACTTAAAGAGGGCGAATATCCCACACCTCAGGAGGCCTGCTCATATTCAAATCTCGGAGACATATGGAAGGCTATTCTTGAGCCTGTTCTTCTTGCAGTGGATAAAGCGGCGGCAGATCCCGTAAACGCTCTTACAAGCATGCTTATCAATTTTGCAAATGTCATTGAAACAGGAAAGCTTCGTGACAGTATGCGTTCACTTAAAATGGACGGCGATTTCCATGATCTTGCAACAGCAGTTATGGGCTTCCAGGACGGTGAAATATACAATCTCGGAAACTCTCTGATAGAAATAATCGGCGAAATGGGAATTGATATTTCAGGCTCCTTCAATAACCTTCTTGACGGTCTTCTGAAGCTTATTTCTAAATCAGAAAATGCTGATATGCCTGATATGGATATGGCGGCACTTTTCTCATGTGCCACAGCAACTACTCTTTCTGACGGAAGCACATACTATATTGCTGACTCACAGAAAACAGTTGATTTTCTCATTGACTATGCCGTCAATGAAAAAATCATAGAAAGCGTAATTAATCTTACTCCCCTCAAGGGAACACAAGAAGCCGCAACAATACTTTCCGCAATAGGACAAAGCAAGGACGGTCTTAAAACCATAGCCAAAACTCTTGTGGGGCTTGTTCTAAAAAAGCTCAATGAAATAATGGCATAAAAATTACCCTGAAAGCTTCAAGCTTTCAGGGTTTGCTTAATTACATAGGAAATTACTCGCAATGTGAGGAATTCCCTTATAACAAGAAACACATACAGCCCCACAAGATTGTAGGTCGGGGTTGATGAATTGTATAATTTTTTCTTATTCTGTTATAATTTCAAAAATACCTTGTGCAAACAGCTCATGCATTTCCTTAACAGGATGATTTATACGGTTTGCAAGAAGCATTGTTATATCTTCCGTCTCATTCAGCTCTTTCCACTTGCTGTAGCAGTCACAGACCTTTATATTCAAAGAGGTTGCTAATTTTACGGCAGAATATATATATTCATCCATTCTTCCTCCGTTCTGCATTTCAGCGGTCTTCTCTGCATATCCTTTAAGCTCTTCAACAGTATCCTCTGCCACATAGGTATTGAGCATATTCGGTGTAAGAAATACTGTTTCAACTTCCCTTTTATTACATTCGGTAAATATCTTTTCAAGGGATGACAGATAGCTTTCAAGTGAACCGTTTACATCATTAAGTCCGAAGCAGACTATCACCAAGTCGGGATGGTATGCAAAAACATCTCGTTCAAGTCTCTGAAGCGAACCTTCTGCGGTGATACCGCCGATACCTGAGTTTATAACATTGACCGGCATATAATCCCTGACCTCATTCAGCTTCCTTCTGAGCAAATTCCAATAAACCGTTTCATAATTGATTTCATCGGGTCCGACAGCCCCATGGGTAACACTGTCGCCGAATGCAACAATATTAATTGCACCGTGCTCTACAAGACCTTCATAAGAAAGCATCAGTTTATCCTTTACTCGCATAATTACACCTCATCCAATAGTTTTTGTTTCTCCCGAAGCCACAGAGTATCTGGTATTTTCATCAATAAACCATACCGTTTTAAGCGTAGGATTATATACCTTTTTCCCGTCAGCACTCCATACAAGCGATTTATAAGCTTCGGTGTATTCATAAATTTCCATATTGGTAGCAAACCATACATCTTCTCTTCTGCCAAGGATTTCACAGATTTTCTCAATTCTGTCCCAATTATCGTTATAGGAAAACTCATAAGCGTGTCCCCATATATACAAAAGTCTGGGATGGCGAAGAGCGGAATAATTGCTCTCAAGGTCAAGCACTAAAAACTCATCAATAAACTTAAAAATATCAGGATTTTCGTGATGACAGGTGGGCATCCACGCATACCAATCATCAGGAAGTCTGAAGGAATTGTTATCTCCGCCAAGAGTTCTTGAATAAACAATACCAAGATCTTTGAGATAGTTTTTCACAGTAGTATAATCCGTGCCGTTTGCAAAATTTGTAATTCCCGTATCGGGATATGCCATTCCTCTTATTATTTGCCCCAAAGCGCCTTCAAGCTCTTCTCTGCACAAAAGCACATCACGTATTCCGTCTATTGCACGTGAAATTCCGTTTGCCTTATGGTTTTTTCCGTGAACAGCAATTTCGTGTCCGTCCTCAATCATCCTTTTCGCATCGTTTACGGAAATTCCGTTCCCGTTCAGAAGTCGGTCACTGTTAATATTGAAGGTCCCCTTTAACCCGTATTTATTTAAAATTTCAACAAGCTTCAGATCATCAGGACATCCGTCATCATAGCTGAATGTAACAGCCTTTCTGACACCGCCGGGATAACACATAAATCTGTATGCCATAATCTCATCTCCTTGAAATAATTATACATCAACAACAAAAAAAATCAATATACTAAAAAAACGGCCGTTCGAAAGCAGCCGTTTTTAACCATTAT
This sequence comes from Acutalibacteraceae bacterium, assembly GCA_045590915.1. Classification (GTDB taxonomy): domain Bacteria; phylum Bacillota; class Clostridia; order Oscillospirales; family Acutalibacteraceae; genus RUG806. The sequence goes on from JAZNRX010000110.1 coordinate 3,401, forward strand.
TTAATTCCGAAAAATGCAAGAATTTGCTTGAACAGATTTATTATTGCCTGCCAGAAGCTAACCTTTTCTGCTGAACCTTCTTCATTTGCTTCAAACATGGCACCTGTCACAGAAATACGTACTTCACCGCTATTTGCAGGAATTGTGTAATATCCCTCTGCATCTGCTGTTATTTCTTTACCGTTTGCATATACAATATACGTCTCAAAAGGAAATGTTTCATACACACGCACCTTAAAACGAAGTGAATCAACATCTGACCAATACAGAGAATCACCGTTGAATACACCGAAGTAATCTTCAACAATATAGTGCATCTTTTCAATTGCAATAAACTTTATCTTTCTCGCATCAGATGCAGGAACAAGAGTTATTTCCTTGCTGACAGTGAGCTCGCCCACTGTTGCCGTCAACGTAACCGTACCTGTACCTATTGCAACAAGTCTGCCGTCTGATACAAAAACAATATCCTCATCAGAAGACGCCCACTGAACATCAGTTGCAACTATCGAACCGGGGTTCTTAACAACCTCAAATTCAAGCACTCTGCCGGTTTCGACTTCGTTTTCTGCAATAATTTCAAGGGTATCGCAAATCTTTGTTTCAATCACTACTATTGCTTCATGAGCAGGAGTTTTAACACAAACTTTTATGTATCCGACACCTGAAACAACGAGATTACCATTCTCATCAAGAACAGCATTATTCTCTTCAATTACTTCAAAAACAACATTTTCTTCATCAAGTCCGGTAATATCACGGATATTTCCGACAACACCTGTCTTATCTGTATTGACAATGATATTTCCGTCTTCAGAAACTTCGGGAATAACATCACTAATAGAATATTCTATTTCAAAAACATGAACCCAACTGGTCTCGGTATCATTCTGACATGTATATAATGCCCTGCCGTTATTCTCTGCATCAGCAACAGCGAGAATATCAATCTTAAAATCATGCTCAAAATATTCGGGATATGTAGTTTCAACTAAAACATCACCGCATGTGGTACAATAGAATCCGGGCTCTCTGCCCTGCACACAACAGTCAGAGCCAATCCACTTACCATCCTGAACATAATTGTGACCGAGAGCAGGTATTTCTTCTTCGCCTACAAATCCGCAAGCACCGTTATAATTGATATTTGTACAATTATAGTAAGCAAGACCGGGTTCTGTACAAGTGGGCTCCTTTATAAGTCTGTAGTTATCTTTTGAATGACCGTAAGCAGGCACAATTTCAGAGGGAATGCTATGTCCGCAGTTATAGCAATTACCAAAAGAGGTAATACCGTTTTCGGTGCAGGTAGCAGGAAGTTGAATACCGGCTTTTCCGCAATGCTCCTGATTAGGATAAATATCGTGTATTTCTTCAACACCGCAAAGGTTACATTTTACAAGTTTAGAACCGAAAGTAACACAATCAGCCTCCTGCAGCACTTTTACATCCACCCATTTGTGATCTCCCTCTGTCAGAACATTCTCAATCTCAAGAATTACCTCATCACACTTAGGACAAGTGAGAACATAATGCTCATAACCTTCAGAAACACAGGTAGGGGCGATGTAAGTTTCCTCAAGATAATCGTAACTGTAAAAATGACCTTCAGGTACAACTACTTCTTTTTTAGTATAGTCGCAGTTGACACAGGCATAAAGTATACTGCCCGCTGTAGTGCAGGTAGCCTCCTTTATAACAGTTCCGTCATCAAAAACATGAGCATCACATTTATCAGTCGCGGCAAAGGAACAAACCGATAAACCGCTTAAAACAAGCACAAGTGCAAAAATAACAGATAAAATCTTTAAAGAATACTGCTTTTTCATCATAATTCTCTCCTATTATTTTTCGTATTACAAAATTTAGCACAACAAAAACTATATGTCAACAAATTATCAACATTTTTTATATTTTTGTTGCATTTTATAACAAAGAGATTAAATCCTTCTCTGTATTTAACAATGTTAAACAAACAAAATTAAAATATATTTCGAAAAAAGAAAAAAGAGAAACGAAAATTCGTCTCTCTCCTATGGCGCGCTTCAAGGTACTGCGGAATTAAAATTCCGCCGGACTTGAAGCTTTGCTTCTGCGTCCCTTTTGCCTAAAAACAGTCCACCGGACTGTTTTCTTCACGGCAAAACCCTCTCAGGGTTCGAGTCCCATTTTAGATTCCTGTCCTGCAAAAGAAAAAAGAGAAACGAAAATTCGTCTCTCTCCTATGGCGCGCTTCAAGGGACTCGAACCCCTGACCTACTGCTTAGAAGGCAGTTG
>JAZNRX010000111.1:0-4630 GCA_045590915.1 Acutalibacteraceae bacterium
TGAGGTTGGTTCGGTATAGGTTTTGTAGCTTTTTATTAAGTATTAAATTTGCTGTTTTGTTACTTTAGTGTATACTTATTGCTGCCATATATGCCGCTTTTGTGGCATCTGCAATTTTGCCGACCTTGAGTGCATCACCGATTACAATAGGAGCGAAACCGTCTTTTTCAAGCTCTTTTGCAAGCCGGTTTTCACTTCGTGAGCCGAGTGCAAGAACAACCTTATCGCACGGTAGCCTGAGAATTTTCTTTTCTTTCAGCTGCTCTGCTTCAATAAAGCCGTTTCCGGTTTTTATAAGCTTTGTATCTGTGAAAATTTTAACCTCTGCCTTTTGAAGCTTTGGAAGAATGTCATCCCTGTGCTGCATCCATGTTCCGGGAGCAATTTCATCTGCCATTTCTATGATTGTAACGGTGCAGCCCTTTTCTGTCAGATGGTGAGCGGTTTCAAGCCCTGTAAGCCCTGAACCGATAACTGCAACATCACAGTTTTCGGGACTGTTTTCATTTGTAAGCACCTCTCTGAAGGTGAGGATATTATTTTTGTCAATGTCTCCTTCAAAGGAAGGTGTAACAGGATTGCTGCCTGTTGCAATGATAACCTTATATGGTGCCTGTGCTTTTATCATTTCTTTTGTGGCTGCAGTTCTGAGCTTGATTTCAACACCCTTTTCTTCGCAAGCCTTTACTGCATCCTCTATAAACCATGCGGTTTTGCCTTTTTCGGGAGGTGCTGCGGCAAGATTAATCTGTCCGCCCGCTTTTTCATCCTTCTCGATGATTGTAACCTTAAAACCGCGGTCAGCAAGTATTTCAGCGGCTGTAAGTCCTGCAGGACCTGCACCTATGATAAGAATTTTTCTGTCGTTACCGTCTTTTATGAGCTCGTCCTTTTCGTGTCCGACAAAGGGATTTACCGCACATTCACCGTGGGAGCCTGAATATGCATTTGTCTGCATTGATTCAATACAGTTAAGACAGCAGATACATCTTTTTATAACGCCTTCACCTGAAAGTGCTTTTTCGGTCCAGTGCGGGTCTGCTATATGCGGTCTGCCCAGAGAAACAAAATCCTGAACGCCCTCTTTAAGCTGTGCTTCTGCCTGTTCGGGGGTTCTAATAAGATTTGCGGCAAGAACAGGAACATTTACCGCTTCCTTTATTGCCTTTGCCATATATTTTCTCCAGCCGGGAGTGAAGGAAACGGGCTCAAGCCAGAAGTTAAAGGTGTCATAGCCTGCAGATGAAACATCAATGGCATCCGCACCGTTTTCTTCGAGCATTTTTGCGGCTTTTATTCCGTCTTCAAGCTTATAGCCCTTATTTTCTTCTCCGATATAAGAATAACACTCATCAGCGGTAAGACGGACAATTACGGGGAAATCCTTGCCGCATCTTTCTTTTATTCCTCGGAGAATATTGAGAATAAATCTCATTCTGTTTTCAAAGCTTCCGCCGTATTCATCGGTTCTCTGATTTGTTACGGGGCTTAAAAACTGCTGGAAAAGATAACCGTGGGAGGCGTGAAGCTCAACACCGTCACAGCCTGATTTTTTTACTCGCTCGGCGGCATTGATAAACTGATTTTCCAGCTCCTTTATTTCCTTGTGTGTCAATGCCCGAACCTTTCCTCCTGCAAAATAAGCAGGCTCACAGGCTGAAGGTGCAACGGATGAAGGAGAGATGTTTTTTTCAATAAGTGTGGGGCCGACCTTGGGGGTGAGCTTATATAAAAGCTTGCCGTATAAACCTCCTGTCAGCTTTTCCAACTGAATGCTCAGCGGTACCGTGCCCACAAGAAGACCGATATTCTGTCTTCCGGGATGATGAAGCTGAATAAATATTTTTGCACCGTGCTTATGTATTCTTGATGCAAGCTCACTTAAGGGCTTTATATGATAATCGTGGCTTGCCGCAAGCTGTGCAAATGCTGCAGAGCCGGTCTTGTCATTTACTCTGGTGATTTCCGTGATAATAAGGCCTGTTCCGCCCTTTGCTCTTTCCTCGTAATAATCCATCAGCTTTTCTGTAGGCTTGCCGTCAAACTGACCGAAGCCCATAAGCATCGGAGCGAGAACAACTCTGTTTTTTATTTCGCATACTCCTATTTTCATAGGGCTTCCGAGAATTTCATAACTCATTTATTTGTTCATCTCCTTTACCTTCTTTTTGAAATCGTTGAATTTTCTTTTCTCAAGATAAAGGTAAGCTGTTTTTACGGGAGGAATAAACTTCATAAGCTGCTTTGAAATACCGAAAAGCACACAGGGACTGACATTTTTCTTGCCGTTTTCAATACCCTTGAGCATTTTTCTTGCAACAACATCAGGCGTTTGTACAGGGAAAGGTCGCTTGTATTCAATGTCATTTGAACGCTTGAAAAAACCGGTTGCGGTTGCAACAGGATAAAGACAGGTCAGCTGAATATTGTCGGGATTTTCAAAGCGTATTCCTTCCTGAAAACCGTGAAGACCGAATTTTGATGCACTGTAAAGTGTAAATCCGGGCATTGCCATAGTTCCGATAGCGGAAACGGTCATTGCAAAAATACCTTTTCTGCCGTTTAAGTATTCTTTGTATTTCTGATATGAGTAAATGGGGGAGAATACATTTGTTTCAAATATCTTCTGCACCCTTTCCCAATCGGTATAATTCAATTCTTCATAGTATGCATATCCTGCATTTGCATAGAAAATATCAATATTGCCGAGAGTTTCAAGGGCTTTTTTGAATATTTCATCAACTGCTTCCTTTGAAGACACATCTATATCCATTAAAAAGGTGTTTTCGTCAAGCATATTTTTAAGATTGTGTGTTTCGAAATCGACACATAATACCTTGTTTTTCCCTTGCTTGAGAAGCTTCAGAAATTCAAGACCGATTCCGTCATTACATCCTGTAAGAACAATATTTTTACCCGTAATCATAAAAAGCACTCCTGAACAGTTATTTTTTTATATATTAACATATTGTTCATATTTTTTCAATAATCATAAGCCTACAAAAATATTGATAAAAAATTGTCATTCTCAGTCAAATAATCTTGACAGGCAAAATTCTTTTTTATATACTTAATATAATGGAAATTATGTGTTTCTATAGAAAGGAAGGTTATTTATGGACAATAAATACGATGCTCTGTTTACCCCTTGGAAAATAGGTAACGTTGAAATCAAAAACAGAATTGTTATGTGCCCCATGGGCGGTACATCACTTTTCGGATGGTTTGAGCTCGGCGGCTGTCATTTTGACAAGGAAGCAGCAAAGCTCTTCATTGAAAGAGCAAATAACAATGTTGGTCTTATTATTCCCGGTATTGCACCTCTTCGTGATACTTTCTGGGGCAAGTGGCTCTGGCAGAATCCCAAGATGTTTGAAGACCTTAAGGAATTTATGGATGAAATCCATAAGACAGGTGCAAAGCTTTTCATTCAGCTCACTGCAGGTATGGGCAGAAGCTGGGCAATTACAGACCTTATTGCTCCCTTACATAAAAACAAGATTACCCGTGCAATAGTGAAGCCCATTATTGACACATCACATGAGCTTGCTTCTCCCAGTCCTCAGCCTTCCCGTTGGGCACACGATATTATCTGTCCCGAAATGACAAAGGAGCAGATTCACGAAATTATTGAAGCCTTTGCAAAAACGGCAAAGCTTTGCCGCGATGCAGGTGTTGACGGTGTTGAGGTTCACGCTGTTCACGAAGGTTATCTTCTCGACCAGTTTGCCATTGAATTCTTCAACAAGAGAACAGATGAATACGGCGGAAGCTTTGAAAACAGATATCGCTTTGCAGCAGAGGTTGTAAAGGCTATCAAGAGTGCCTGCGGTGACGATTATCCCGTATCACTCCGTTATTCCGTTGAGTCAAAAATGAAGGGCTTCTGCGAGGGTGCTATGCCCGGTGAGGACTATGTTGAAGTGGGCAGAAATATGGCTGAATCCGAAAAGGCTGCAAAATACCTTCAGGATATGGGCTATGATATGCTTAATGCAGATAACGGCACATACGACTCATGGTATTGGGCACATCCCCCTATGTATATGCCTGAAAACTGCAATCTTGAGGATGTTGCACACATCAAGAAATTCGTTGATATTCCCGTTGTTTGTGCAGGTCGTATGGATGCTGCAGTTGCATCCGAGGCTATCGCTGAAGGAAAGATTGACGGTGTAGGTGTTGCCCGTCAGTTCCTTGTTGATCCCGAATGGATAACAAAGATTATTGAAGACAGACTTGAGGACATCAAGCCCTGTATCTGCTGTCACGCAGGATGCTTCAATTTCTCCTCTGCAAAGGGACACGCAAACACTCAGGATCTTTTCGATACTATGGGACTTGCCCGCTGTGCTCTTAATCCCAAGACAATGCAGTCCAAGAAGTATAAAATCCAGAGGGCAAAGAAGCAGAAGAACATCGCTGTTATCGGCGGCGGTATCGGCGGTATGGAAGCCGGTCTTGTGCTTGCACAGAGGGGCCATAAGGTTACAATCTATGAAAAGACAGATAAGCTTGGCGGTGTATTTATTGCAGCTGCTTCTCCCTCCTTCAAGGAAAAGGACCGTGACCTTATAGCATGGTACAGAAGAGAAATTACAAAGTATCCCATTGAGGTCAAGTTTAATAC